>JAATGJ010000010.1 GCA_015654695.1 Chitinophagales bacterium
AATGCTCATTACCGGGCAACATTATACCGGAACCCCGTTGTTTTTGTAAATGATATCAACGCAAAAGTCCTGTCAGGTTTTATAATAATGACCGCAAATGGTAAAATACTGCTGGTTGAAAAAATGCACAATCCAACTTTTTTCAGGACAAGACAATGGAAAGAAAAGCCCCGGCTTGTTTAACCGGGGCGGAGGTTTTTCGTCCTCTAAACCATCCCTTAATATTTTTATTTTTTAGGAAAAGAAGGTAGTGATCTTATCTTATTGATCTTTTCAGCAAAATAGCGGCTCCGGTCTGCGAGCAATAGATAGTATTGGTAGCAATCTATCCAGCCAGCCGGGGTAGATGCCACATGATTCCGCAGATCCTCAGTGGATGTTCTGATATATTTGATAAAATTATTTCTCAGTACTATGAATTTTTTCAATGCTTCTGCAGGATCTTTCCAGGAAATTTTAATCTCCGCCATGGAACCCGTTTTGCATAATGCATAGTTGTTATTTACCAGTAGCTGGTCATCTGTCAGGGCTATTTTTAGCCTTTGTTCCGATTTGGCCGGCTGGTCCATAATAATTTTTATTTCTGCACTACAGATTTGTTCCGTTGAAACCATATCCATGATAAGCTCTCCTATTGACTGGTCTTTTGAAGACGTTTTGTAATTCATCTGCCGGGGAGATAAACCATTGACGGCATTCAATACTTCGCTACGGCTGCTCTTGATCAGTGTAATAGCCTGTTTTCTTTCTTTTTGAGAAAGAGAGCTGTTATTGAGCGTTCCTGCTAATCCGGTTGTTACCAGAAGTCCAAGCAGAAGACGTCCTGTGGTTCTTTTAATCATGATAAAGGCTGGTTATAAATTTACGGATGGGTGGTGGCCACGGGTGGAAAGAGATGAAAAGTTACGAAAGTTATTGTTTTTGAAAAAAAGAAACTTATGAACGCTTGTCATTAATGTTCTTTTAGCGGCCTTTTCTTCACCATACCCCCTCGGGTGTCTTTAATGCTCTGCATCACGATAAAAGCATTGGGGTCAATTTTTTCGACCTCTGAAGTTAATTTGCTGATCTCAAGGCGGGTGACAACCGTAAAAATGATGTCAGTGGCCAATGCGGTTTCTCCTCTTTTGCCATAGCCTTTTTTCCCCGAATAAATGGTTAGTCCTCTTCCCATTTTTTCCTTTATCAGGTTAGCTATTTCCGCTGTTCGGGGAGATATAATAGTAACACCGGTGAACTCCTCAATACCTTCTAATATAAAATCAACTGTTTTAGTGACCGACAAATAGGTAAGCATTGCGTATAAGGCTATTTGTACGCTTAGCAACCAGGCCGCAACAGAAAATATAATAAGGTTAAAAACCATAAGAAAATCACCTACGCTCATACTACGTTTCCGGCTAAGAAAAATAGCGAGGATCTCTGTTCCATCAATAACTGCACCACCACGAATGGTAAGACCAATGCCTGCCCCCAGGAAAAAGCCGCCAAAAACGGCTATCAGTAATTTATCATCAGTTACCACGGGATAAGGAACAACAGCCACGGCAAGGGCGAGCAGGGAAATAGCCACAATACTTTTTATACTAAAGCCTTTGCTTATTTGGCGCCATCCCAGGAGAATGAAAGGAATATTGAAAACAATGATCATGACGGGAAGCGGAAAACTGGTTTTGGCGTTTATTAAAAGGGAGATACCTGTTACACCGCCATCAATAAAATGATTAGGCATCAAAAAACCGCGCAGGCCAAAGCCTGCCGCAAGTATTCCCAGCAACATATAGATGCCACTGCGAATGCTGTTCCTGAAGGCTTTTTGTTTACGCCATGAATCCTTTGCCTGCTGGTAGCGGCCAGGTGATGTTGCCATTGCTCCTTCATTACCGGCAACATTTATTATGGTGGAATGTTCAGCCATACTTTCAAAGATACAACATGGCTAAATTGGCTGAAGCGGAATAGCTTAATCATTATCTTTAATCAATGAAAATTGCAGAAATAATTTCTTTCCTGGAATCAAAAGCCCACCCGTCATTGCAGGAGTCTTATGACAACGCGGGGTTAATAACAGGCGACCCTGACTGGGAATGTACAGGCATCATTTGCTCCCTGGATGCCATAGAGGATGTGGTTAAAGAAGCAGTAGAAAAAAAATGCAATCTCATTGTATCGCATCACCCGATCATTTTTGGCGGATTAAAAAAAATAAACGGGAAAAATTATGTAGAAAAAACGGTGATCAGGGCTATAAAAAATGATATTGCCATCTACGCTATTCATACCAATCTTGACAATGTGATTGACGGCGTAAATGGCCGGATGGCTCAACTCCTTGGTCTGCAAAATATTTCCATACTTTCTCCAAAACAAAACACATTAAAGAAGCTTTTTACTTTTGTACCTGTGGATAAAGCGGAGCAGGTACGCAATGCTATTTTCTCCGCAGGTGGAGGCAACATTGGTAATTACAGTGAATGTAGTTTTAATGCGGAAGGGCAAGGAACGTTTAAGGCAGGGCGGGAAACTGATCCTTATGTGGGAGATATTGGTAAACTACATACGGAAAATGAACTGAAGATAGAAGTCATATTGCCTTCTTACCTGGAAAGCAGGATTGTTGGGGCATTGAAGGCAGCCCATCCTTACGAAGAGGTCGCGTTTGATCTCGTGGATCTTTCCAATATGAACTTAAGTACCGGGTCTGGTGTTATAGGTGAGTTGGCTGTGCCGGTAGAAGGAAAGAATTTTTTAGCCAGGCTCAAAGATATTTTTCGATTAGAAGTGGTGCGACATACTTCGCTTTCAGAAAAGCCAGTAAAAAAAGTAGCAGTATGTGGTGGTGCAGGCAGTTTTTTGATTTCCAAAGCTTTAGCCTCCGGGGCTGATGCTTATGTGACTGCGGATATAAAGTATCACGAATTTTTTGATGCTAATGGCGGGATGCTGATCGCTGATATCGGGCATTATGAAAGCGAACAATTCACTATCAGCCTGCTACAGGAAATTTTGGTGCAAAAATTCCCTACCTTTGCCGTCCTTAAAACAGAAGTTGAAACAAACCCGGTGAGGTATTTTAAGTAAGCGGTGAAATATCAATAGTGTGTGCAGGTTAGCGGGAAACAGCAAACGTAAAACTTCAAACATCAAACTATACAATGGCAAGCGTAAAAGAATTTTCAGTTGAAGAAAAATTAAGCTCTTTACTTACCCTTCAGAAAATTGAAAGCAAATTGGACGAGATCCATATTCTGAAAGGCGAATTACCTATGGAAGTGGCTGACCTGGAAGATGAGATCACCGGGTTAAAAGCCCGCCAGACACGTATTGAAGAAGAGATCAATGGGGTCACCGAATTTATTGCACAAAGAAATGAGGCGATCAAAGAGTCGGAAGCGTTGATCAAAAAATACGAGAAGCAGAGCAGCAACGTAAAAAATAACCGCGAGTTTGAAGCCATTAACAAAGAAATGGAGATGCAGCAACTGGAAGTGAAGCTGGCTGAAAAGCATATAAAAGACGCGACGGAAGAAATTTCTGAAAAAGGTGGAGGATTAGAAAAAGCTAAGAAGAATATCGCGGCTAAAGAAAGTGTGCTGGCTAACAAGAAAAGCGAACTGGAAAAGATCGTGGCAGCTAATGAAAAGGAAGAAAAGCACTTCAATAAGCTGGCAGGTGAAGCGAAGTCTCATGTTGACAGCCGTTTACTGGCCAGCTATGAAAAGATCCGTAAGAGTTATCGCAATGGCCTGGCAGTAGTGGCTGTAGAAAGAGATGCCTGTGGCGGTTGTTTCAATGCTATTCCCCCGCAAAAACAAAGTGAGATCAAACAGCACAAGAAAGTAATGATCTGTGAGAACTGCGGCCGTATATTGGTTGACGAAGAGTTAAGCAATAATGTAGATATAAAGTAAGGTCAACACATGTGTTGTCTCTAATAATATTTTTTCTTTTTTTATTTTCTCTCCCGGCTTAACCGGGAGAGTTTTTTATGTGCAATCAGCAAGGGTGTTTTATCTTCGTTTTATGCTGCGGACATTGCATATTGAGAATTATGCTATCATTGATAGCCTGCAAATGGACCTTTCACAAAAACTGAATGTGATCACCGGGGAAACCGGCGCCGGCAAATCTATCATTGTTGGCGCCCTGGGTTTGATATTGGGTGAGAGGGCTGATTCCGCAGTATTGGTGAACAAAGAAAGAAAGTGCATCGTAGAAGGAACTTTCCATACAGAAAAAAGAAAGGTGATCAAAGACTTTTTAAAAGAAAACGATCTTGACGCAGATGATGAGTTGGTGCTGCGCAGAGAGATCAGTACTAATGGAAAATCAAGAGCATTTATTAATGATACGCCTGTAAATCTTGGCCAGTTACAACAACTGAGTTCATTGCTTGTGGATCTGCACCAGCAGTTTGATACACTCGAGTTAGGTGAAACAGATTTTCAACGGGAAGTGTTGGATGCGTTGGCGAATCATACACCTGTGCTGGATAAATACCAGAAATCATTCCGGCAATGGCAACTGGTAAAGAAAGAATGGGAGGTGTTGAAAGAACAGAAACAGCAATTTGATAAAGAAGCCGATTATAACCAGTTCCAGTTTAAAGAACTGGAAGAAGCGGGGTTTAAAGAAAATGAACTGGAGAATATTGACGCGGAATTGAAAATGCTGAGTCATGCGGAAGGCATCAAGAGTGCACTGACACAAGTGTATTTTCAATTGCAGGAAAGCGAAAGCCCGCTGGTACCACAATTGAAGAACCTCCAAAACCAATTGCATACTTATTCCTCGTACCATGCTGATCTGCCTATACTGATACAGCGATTGCAATCGTCACAGATAGAGTTGCAGGATATTGCAGACGAAGTGGACCGCATCAGCAATCATGTGAATTATGATCCGAAAAAGATCGAACAATTAAATGACCGGCTGTCGGTAGGGTATAAGCTATTAAAAAAACATGGCGCTAAAACAACCAGTGAATTATTGACAATATATAAGCAGCTAAGAGAAAAATTGAGGGCTGTCTTAAATATTGATATGCAGATAAGTGAAAAGGAAAAGGAAGCAATGAGTTTGTTGAAAGAGGCTAATGAATTAGGCGCTAAAATTTCTGAAGGTCGCAAAAAGCAAGTAAAGCCATTGGAAGATAAAGTAAATAAACTGCTGGCACAGGTGGGAATGCCTAATGCGAGACTAAAGGTTGAAATAAAATCAACGGCAGAATTAAATGCGTATGGTATTGATTCAATTGATTTCTTATTTGATGCCAACCTGCCTGCCGGACAGGCAGGTAAGAGCAACCAGTTTCAGCCGGTGCGAAAAGTGGCCAGTGGCGGTGAGTTGAGCAGGTTGATGCTTTGTATAAAATCGTTAGTGGCGCAGTCTGTTGACCTGCCCACTATGATCTTTGATGAAATTGATACAGGTATTTCCGGCGAAGCGGCAAGACAGGTAGGTCTCATTATGAAAAACCTGGCAGCCCAGCGGCAAATGATCTGCATTACCCACCAGCCACAAATAGCAGGTAAAGCCGATGCGCATTTCTTTGTGTATAAAGAAATAGTAAAGCCTGCCTCGCCGTCAGGCAGGGATGCGGTTAAGACAAATATCCGGCAGCTGAGTACTGAAGAAAGAATAACGGCTATCGCCAAAATGCTGAGCGGGGAAAAGCCTACTGCTGCAGCGATGGAGAATGCGAAAGAGATGGTAATGAATTGATATGTTTTGAAACGACCTGTAAAAAGGTTTTATTACTTCCCTGGTGATTCGCTAAGTATCTTTCCCGTTTTATCTATTTCATACCATGTATTTGCTTTTCTCACCCTGGTTTTTTCACTATAAAACAGCGACCCTTCATCGTATTCAAAAGGGATAACTGTTTTCCCATTTTTATCCAGGTAACCCCATTTTCCATTTTTCATTGCCAGGCACAGCCCCCCATCAAAATCGTCATTGACAGATTCATACACTACAGGGATGATCACAGTTCCTGTCTTGCTGACAAAACCATATAGCCCGTCTTTTTTTACTTCCAGCAGGTCCAATTCATTATAATCGTAAGCAGTTTGGTCATAGATGAATGGTACTATCACTTTGTTTTTATCTGTGATCACTCCCGCTTTGCCATTAAGAATGGCTGGCGCAATGCCGTTGCTGAACAGGTTTATCTTATCAAACTGATAAGGTATTACCTGTTTGCCTTCAAGGTCAACTATCCCCCATTTTGATCCTTTGCGAACCTGGAAAAGACGATTGTCTTCACCATCAGTATTGCCAAAAAAAACTTCATCATGAATGGGCTGCAGCAAGGTATAACCCGCTGCATGAGCCGCGCCCATTTTTTTATCTGCGGTGATAAGCAGGAGGATATTGCCGATATAACCATGTGCAGAAGTACCAGCAGGAAGAATGCTTTTCATATTCTTGTCAACGATATCTATTTTGCCGGAGTCGTACCTGATTTCAAAAAAATGCTCACCGTATTGGGTGATTATTCCTTTTATTGGCTGTAGTAGTATGGCACCTGAGGAATTGATTAACGTTGCTTGTCCGTCAATACCTGCTACCGCAATGTCGTTATTCGTAAAATAATCTATGCGATCAAAAGGGCCTGCCGGTAACAATTTTAATTCAGCGTCAAGCAGGCTTTGTTTATTTGCCTTATACACTTTAGTAAGGCCAGTTTGGTCATCCTGTTCAATCTCATCATATATCGCCGGCACCAGTTCTTTGTTTTCATTATTAATGATTCCCCAATGATCGTTTTTTTTAAATTTGATCCTTTCCCCGTTATTGGCGAGTGGCCGTATATCCTGGTAAGCTGTTTTAATGGTATCCTTTCCTTCTATGATAAAAATGTCCTTGTCCATTCTTAAGAAATTATTAGGTGCGAATGCTGGCACCAACTCGTCTTGCATGATGCGGGGACTTGTCAGCATGTTACCGTCCATCTGGAAAAGCGTAATAGGTTCTTCTGTTGTATCTGCGAGAAAGCGGTTGGAAGAAGATACGATAAACGAAAGCTCATTTTTTTGAACATGAATCCGCTGTGGGGAGAGTATGTCAATGTTATCAAATTCGAAAGGGAGAGCGGGGACATTTTTTGCCCTGACCACACCCTTGTTGTTTTCATCAATTCTTACAACGAACAGGTCAAACCGGGTATTATAGATACCGCCATATATGGCAGGCAATATGATGGCCCCGGCATTATTAACCACCCCGTATTTTCCATTCTTTTCAAAAACAAAATACTCCCCGGTGAGCTTGCGGTTGATGGTAAATTTTTTTGCTAAAGCAGGAGGGAATGTTTGCGCGTTTCCCGAAAACAATGCTGAAATCAGGAAAATAGCCAACAATGAATGTTTCATCTGTAAGGAGAGGTTATTTTTACGAAAATAAAGAATTCTGTACTATGCAGAAGCTACGATCAGTCATTATATTGATCATTATAGTTATTTCACTCATTCCTGTCTATTTATTGAATAAATACCTGCAAAAGACCATACGCCCAAAAGCATCTTTGGGGCGATTATTTCTATACATTTTGTCAGGATTTGCATTAGTATTCGTCTACACTTTCCTGGTTGTTTTCCTGGTAAAAAAGCTCTTCCGGGTGCAATTCAAATTTTCGTTTATTAGAAAGGAGTAATTTTGCCATAAACCAATCCCCATGACAAAAACAGAATACCTGGAGGCAGCAGCTGCCCGCTATGATGAGCTACAAAAGCTGAATCAGTTGAACAATTTTTACGATTACGAAGTAGAATTTGTAAAGATCTGGAACGGCCTTGGGCGTGAAGTACTGGAAAAAAACATCGGAACGCTGAGCAAAGACAAGCGTAAAAAAAAACCTTACGACGGTGGGTTATGTGATGATAAATAACAGTCATGAGTTTAGCCGGGGCAATAATTGTTTTCAGATAAGTCCCCGCCTCCAAGAGTTGATGGTGTATGCCGGTCAGATGGATAGCTATAGCAACAGCCATGAAGTGATTAAAAAATTTGTCAATGTGGAAGTGAGCAGCACACAGGTGTACCGGGTGGCAGATTTATATGGCAGTAAGGTAGCAGAATCATTAGATACCGGAAGATTGCTCGAACCGGTAAAGAAGGAGGAGGTGCTGTATGCCCAGGCAGATGGCAGCATGATCTTAACACGAGATAAGGGGTGGAGTGAAGTAAAGTTAGGTCGCATTTTTAAAAGCAGCCATTGCATTCATGCGGAAGGAAAGCAAGGCTGGATAAGCAATTCACAATACTTGGCTCATCTGGGCGGGCACAAGAAGTTTTGTAATCAGATGGACAGCTTACTTGATGATTTTGGCCCGTTGAAAGAGCGGTTAGTATTTATAACAGATGGAGCAACCTGGTTAAAGAATTGGATTGAAGATTCTTTTCCCGATGCTGTTTCTATTCTTGATTTTTACCATGCCAGTGAACACCTCCATGAGTTTTCTTCGCAATTCTTTAAGGACAAAGAGCTGGAACAACGGTGGACACAACAACAAAAGGAATTATTGCTGGACAGTAAAGTAACAGAAGTGATTGAAAATATCACCCGGCTTAGTGGCACAAAAAAGAGAGCAGCAGAGAAACTCGTTGCTTATTATCAGAGCAATTTACACAGGATGGATTACAAGAGATACCAGCAAATTGGTGGTGGCCTGATAGGTTCAGGAGCGATAGAATCGGCACACCGCACCGTGATCCAAAAAAGAATGAAGCAATCCGGTCAGCGATGGAGTACAAAAGGCGCCCGCAATATGTTGAACCTAAGAGTTGTCAAAAAAAATCAACAATGGAATAAGATAATTGCCCTTACCAAAACTGATTTCAAGAAAGCTGCTTAGCGAAAATTTGAAATGCACCCGCTCTTCCCGGCTGCTTAGCAATAACTTCTTATTTTTGCCGCCACAAAATCAATCGTCATGGCTTATAACCTGTTAAAAGGGAAAAGAGGGATCATCACCGGAGCGCTGGATGAAAATTCCATTGCCTGGAAAGTAGCTGAAAAAGCGTACGAAGAAGGCGCTACTATTGTGTTGACCAATGCCCCCATTGCCATGCGGATGGGTGAGATCAATAAACTGGCGGATAAAACAAAATCGGTGATCATCCCGGCTGATGCTACCAATGTGGATGACCTGACCAACCTGTTCACCAAATCACAGGAAGTACTGGGTGGTAAGATTGACTTCCTGTTACATTCAATAGGAATGAGTGTTAATATCCGGAAAAAAATACCTTATACAGAGTCTAATTATGATTTTTTCATGAAGGGTATTGATGTGTCGGCCATGTCATTTCATAAAATGCTTGCGGTCGCAAAAAAACTGGATGCCATCAGTGAATGGGGGAGTGTAGTGGCCCTGACGTATATGGCGGCACAACGTGTCTATCCTTTTTATACTGATATGGCTGACATCAAAGCCATGCTGGAATCCATTGCCAGGAGTTTTGGATATCATTATGGCGTGGACAAAAAAGTCAGGATCAATACCGTTTCCCAGTCCCCGACAAAAACAACAGCCGGCGCCGGTATAAAAGGCTTTGGTGATTTTTTTGATTTTGCCAATTCGATTGCCCCCCTGGGCAATGCCACTGCTGAAGATTGCGCAAACTATTGTATCACTCTTTTCTCTGATTTAACAAGGATGGTAACCATGCAAAACTTATTTCATGACGGCGGCTATTCCACTACCGGTGTTAGTAACGAAGTGATGGAGAAGCTGGGTGTGGATTCCCAGGTTCTATGATCCTTTGATTCTTCGATACCCTGTAAGTCCGGTACACAACCCTTGCGGCCTGGTAAATAATTAAGAAAGCCTCCTTAAACAGAGGCTTTCAATTTTATAGATTTTCGTGGCTCGCAGCTAACAACTCCTATCTTTTCTAATACTCATCTTCATTAAACAGAAAATCCTCTTGTGTAGGATAATCAGGCCAGATGTCTTCGATCGTCTCATATACGTCGCCTTCATCTTCCAGCTCCTGGAGGTTTTCCACTACTTCAATAGGGGCTCCCGAGCGGATAGAGTAATCAATCAGCTCATCTTTTGTAGCAGGCCAGGGTGCGTCTTCAAGGTACGAGGCCAGTTCAAGTGTCCAAAACATATCTTAATTAGTGGGTTTAATAATTTCAGGAAAAGGTTTTCCAGGGGTTATTGTAACCCCCAAATTTTCCGCAAATGTAGTTGTATTAACGAATTTTCCAAATACAGAATTATAAAGACGGTTTTTAAGTATTTCTTAAAAAGGCAGCGGTATCCTGCCTGGGGTTTGATTAATGGCCCCTATTTGCGGATATTTGATTTATTAAACACCAATCGGAAGGCATGTTAAGCGGGAAAAATATTTATAAAAGATACGGGGTGGTAGAAGTGCTGAAGGGCGTGGATATTGATATTCAGAAAGGCGAGGTGGTATCCATTGTCGGGCCGTCAGGTTCCGGAAAGAGTACGCTGCTGCATATCCTGGGCACTTTAGATAAGGCCGATAAGGGCTTTGTAAAAATGAATAATACGGAGATAAATTCATTGTCTGCCAAAAAACTCGCTGCCTTCCGTAACAAACATATCGGCTTTGTTTTCCAGTTTCATCACCTGCTTCCGGAATTTACTGCGTTGGAAAATGTATGTATTCCCGGCTGGCTGGCTGGCAGAAAAAAGAAAGAAGTGGAAATAAGGGCCAAAGAACTTTTGCAAATGCTGAATCTCGGTCATCGTATGGAAAATAAACCGAATGCCATGAGCGGGGGAGAGCAGCAAAGGGTGGCTGTGGCAAGGGCGCTTATTAATAACCCGGATATTGTTTTTGCAGACGAACCAACAGGCAACCTCGATTCTGCCAATGCCAAAGAACTGCACCAGTTATTTTTTGATCTGAAACATAAATTCAACCAGACATTTCTCATTGTTACACATAACGAAGAATTAGCCGGCCTGAGCGATAGGGTGCTGCACATGAAGGATGGTAAGATAGTTTGAGGTTCTTTATCTATTTCGGGAAAGAAGGATTGATGTAATTAAACTACTGAACTATTCAAATTGTAAATTTTAGAATTTACACCCTCGGTTTCCAGGGAATTTCTTCAACCTTTAATTGGTGTGCAATGAATCTTGCCAGTACAAATAAATAGTCGCTCAGGCGGTTCAGGTATTTAAGAATAACCTGATCTGTTTCCAGACCTTCCAGTTCTAAGCGTACACAACATCTTTCAGCACGGCGGCATACACAGCGGGTAATATGAATATGTGAAATGGTAGCATGGCCGCCGGGAAGGATAAAATTTTTCATTGGCGCAAGCACTTCATTCATTTTGTCTATTTCGTTTTCCAGTAATACAACATCTTCTTCTTTCAGATCAGGGATGCGCATCCCGGGTTCTTTGATGGGATCGCAGGCAAGAGATGAGCCAATGGTGAATAAACGATCCTGCACTTCCTGTAAAATAGTACGGCTGTTTTCATCTGTCAGCAGATCGCGGCATAGACCAATACAGGAATTCAATTCATCCACTGTTCCATAAGCTTCGATACGTAAATGCGACTTGGGAACTTTAGTACCGCCGATAAGGGAGGTCGTTCCTTTATCTCCTGTTTTGGTATAGATTTTCATGGCCATATTGATCGTTTAAAGTGGAACAAAAATAGCAGTACAAAGTTTGGCAAATAAAAAAGGAGAGCACAAACTCTCCACACCCATCTGCTTAGCACATATTATTCAATGAGTGGCCAGTACTGCATTCTGTTTATCACTTTCGATCACCCCGTCACGAAGCCTGATGATACGGCGGGCATGATTGGCAATATCTTCTTCATGTGTCACCAATACCACCGTATTCCCTTCGGAATGGATCTTTTCAAAAATATCCATGATCTCATAAGAGGTCTTTGAATCAAGATTACCTGTTGGCTCATCCGCCAGGATAATAGACGGATCGTTGACTAATGCACGGGCGATTGCCACCCGTTGTGATTGACCACCACTAAGTTCGTTGGGTTTGTGATGGCTGCGATCGGTAAGGCTTACCAGTTCCAAAACATGCATGGCTTTTTCATTGCGTATCTTTTTGGTCATGCCCGCATATATTAATGGAAGCGCCACGTTTTCTAAAGCCGTAAGCCTGGGTAATAAATTGAATTGCTGAAATACAAACCCGATCTCTTTATTACGGACTTCCGCCAGGGCATTGTCTTCCATTTTGCTTACATCCTGTCCATTGAGTATATAAGTACCAGCTGTAGCTGTATCCAGGCAACCAATAATATTCATCAGTGTACTCTTACCGGAACCGGAGGGCCCCATCAGGGCCACGTACTCGTTCTTATTTATATCCAGCGACAGGCCTTTCAGTACCTGCAACTGTTGCTTGCCCATGATGTAATGTTTCCTTATTTCTTCAAGATGTATTATGCTGTTCATAAGTTCCAAATATCAGGTTCCAAACTCCAGTTATTCTAATGACTGGTATTGTTGGGATTTGTGATGTTAAGATTTGGGATTTTTAATAACCTTCGTTACTTTAAAAAAATGTTCATCGTGCAATGGCGCATTTTTCAATGCTTCTTCCCGGCTGATGGAACCTTTTATTTCATCTTCACGCAATACATTCACTTCATCGCTCATGTGCAATAAAGGTTCTACACCATCAAGGTCAAGTTCATTTAACTTTTCTACAAATGCGATCATACGCTGCAGGTCATTTTTGATCTCTTCCTTCTCTGCATCATTAAACCGCAACCTTGACAGGTGGGCCAGTTTTTCTACCATGGCATCGTTTACTTCCATCAGGCAAATATAGTTCTTAGTTGGGAGCCGGAAGCTCAGAGCCTGTCCCGGGTAATGTCTCAATTCGCTGTTTCATGAAGTCGCAGATAAAGACGGATACACAATTGATAGTGTGATGTATAAAAAAAAAGTATCACTTTTACCAGGTATATGGCAAAAACAAAAAAATCCGCAACAAGGAAAAAGCCCGCTG
>JAATGJ010000021.1 GCA_015654695.1 Chitinophagales bacterium
ACACACAATGCCTCCTTTGCTTTTGCAACATAAAAAAGGGGTTGCTACCCCCAATATTGAAACAAAGAATTTTTAGCCTGTAACCTTGAGCCATAAAGTGTTACAGCATTTTTAAATCTGATTTTAGTCGGACAACAATAAATTTTAATAGCTTTTATCTTGTTGTCTTCTCGTACATTGGCACATCAGGACGTAATTTATTCGGTTAATAAAGGCAACATTCATTTACAATACTTATCAGGTTGGGGACAGTTAGAAGTAGGTAATAAAATAGGAATATTTCTTGAACTTTCAGACAAGCTGATTAAGGAAAAGTTTCCCAATTCAGAGCAACTCTATATTTATTTCGGACACGACTATACAAAAAGCGACACCTCTTACTACGCTATAGGGTATGGACAGTTTTCATTTTGGGGTTATGAAAAATACAAAACATCAAATGATGTAAAAGCAAATGGTCTTAAAATATTAATCAGGGATAGAGACTTTGACATAAAAAAAGTGCTGTTGCTTGTCAATTCCGCTTTTTTAAATATTGCTTCTATAAAAAACAATCAGTCCGAGTACATCATAAAAACAAGATATTACAATGCAGACACTTTAAATTCAATTCAGTTTAGCCAAGTTGCAAAGTACTTATCCTCCTCTGACATTACAGTTGAAAAACTATTGAAAGAGAAATATTACCGAAATATAAAAAAGACAAAAGAGGAAAGTGATATTGACTATTATTTTCAAAACAATAAATTTCACTTTTACAATACGAGAAAGCCCGAAGAAGAATGGTCGCAAACAAAAGGAAAATATGTTGTTCCCAAAACTTTTGGAGAAGATATCTTGACAATAGATAACATTTTTGAAATTTTTGGAAGTATTAATGACGGACTCTTTGTTTTTATTAATGACAGCACTTTTTATTTCATACCACAATTAAAAGACTCAGTTCGTGGTCCATTTAAAATTGACAGTATAATAGCAGGAAGACGGCCAATTACTAAATATTATCACGAATATAAACCGATTGAAAAATTTATTTTATTTATTGACAATTATAGAACCCATGAAAAAGCCTTGTTCGTTCCAGACAGCAATTTTTTAGTTTCAAACTATGACCAAATTGAGAATAATTTTATCAATAGTCTTTTTAAGAAAATAGACAACAAGAAAATAAACAGTAAGCCGAGTAAGACAGTCATAATTCTACTGGCACTTTTAGGTTTCTGCTTTGTGACAATTATTTGGTTGATAAGACGACAAAGAAAATGACAACAGTGTTTGACAATAGAAGGCAAGCAGTAACCATATAAATAATAAGAATAGAAATGGATCAAAAACTAACCAGCACAGAAAACATAACTCAATTTCTTGCTTCGGTGGGATATATAGCCATTCCATTTCGCCAGAATGTAGCCGGGCAATTGCTTATAAATGCTAAAATAAACGATGTGGATGGTGTTTATATTCTTGATTCCGGGGCGGGCCAGACTGTTGTTGACGCCAAACAATCGGATACTTTAAAATTAAAGCTTAACTACGATGAAACTGCATTAACAGGAGGAGGAGTCGGCGTACATAGCATTGAGAACGTACCGTCTTATAATAATACAATAGAAATTAATAATTTTAAAACAGGCAACATCGTTGTCGCTGTAATGTCGCTGGAGAGTGCGTGGGAATCATTAGCACAAGTAGGCGCACATGATGAACTATTTGGTATAATCGGTATTGATATTCTAAAAACAGGCAAAGCCATTATTGATTTCAGCACAATGACACTTTATTTGATGCAACCATAGTGATAAATAACAATATTCAGAAACAATACCCGGAAAGTAAAAAAAACGAAAGTTATAAGAGGTTAAAAAATTCGGCTAATTTTGAATTAGCCGCAATGATTTGGCCACAGTACAATTATTAACCGGCAATGTCACGCTGGCAACAAACAACTAAATGAAATTGAAAACCTATATACCTTGCGACATCTTAAAACCATATGTGAAGTCGTTTGCCATTCAGGAGACGGAAGACGCAAAAACGTATAAAGTTTTGCCCGGCACGGGTTTGGTAATTGGCTTTCAATACAAGGGTAAACTTTCCCGGCTTGACAATCAAAAAGAAATTGTTCTTTCAGCTTCAGGCGTTTCAGGTTTAGCCGACCATTACAAAGTTTTTAAAAGTTCAGCCAATATCGGGAGTGTTTTAGTTTTCTTCAAAGAGGCTGGCGCATCAATCTTTTTCCGGCAACCCCTGCATGAACTTTTCAGGGAGAGTATTTCATTAGACAACTTCATGCTTCGCTCCGAACTTTTATTATTAGAAGAGCAGTTGGGCGGGGCAAAATCAGATTTTGCAAGAATTGAAGCTGTTGAAAAATTCCTGGTCGCAAGAATGACCTTACAGGAACCGGACAAATTAGTATTAGCCGCCCTTGCACTCATTCATAAAAACAAAGGCAACATCAGGATTAAAGAGTTAATAAAGGAATTGCATACCAGCCAAAGCCCCCTGGAAAAAAGATTTCGCCAGGCAGTTGGCGCATCGCCTAAAAAGTTCGCCTCCATTGTCCGCTTAAAAAATGCCATCCTGCAATACGATCCCGCCGTCTCTTTAACCGGATTGAGCTACGAAGCAGGATTCTATGACCAGGCTCATTTTATCAAAGAGTTTAAAACTTTCACGGGCGATACGCCCGAAGCTTTTTTGCTGCAAAAGACAGGTAAACGATTTTTTACAATTACACAAACCCGGTTTGATTGAACTTCGCCCCATCAATCAAAAATAAAAACAGCATGTTTACTATCACACAAATCAGGGAAGCTCACGCCAAAGTAAAAAGCGGTGCAGATTTTCCGAACTACGTCCAGGATCTTATTAAATTAGGGGTTGAGCGTTACGAAAATTATGTGTCGGACGGGCACACTTTATACCAGGGCGGTAATGGGTTTAATACGCAATCAGGCGCGAAGTATGCCACCCTGGAAATTGCGGACCCAAGCGACAAGTTGCAATTTCAAAAAGATTTGAAAGAACATCAGCAGGGTAAAACCGATTATGTGACTTTTTGCGAAATTAGTGCAAGATCAGGTGTTGAGAAATGGGTGGTTGACATGTCAAAAATGACTTGCACCTATTATGACAAAACAGGTAATGAAATGTTGCTGGAAACAATACCCGTTGCCGGGGTTAATATACAGTAACAAAAAAGTCCGGTACGTGTCTAACGCCTCCGGATTCAAAAAATTTCTACTTGATACTATTTATCGCTAGTACAATGAAAGAATTAATTATTAAATTTCATTACTTCAAAATCGGAGCCGTGTACCTGTCCAAGTAAACGAAGATCATCATTGTTCCATCTTTCATCAGGCACACCTGTGATATAAAGATGGCTGCCGATATCGGCGAGTATTAATCCATATTTTTTCATGGCCGTTAATATGATCTTATTCGTAGCCGAATAACTGCTAATATCAAAACCTGGTTTCAATCTTATCCTGGCACCAAAAGGTAAGGATGAAAATTGTCCGCCGCTGCTGTTCACTTTATGACGGGCAGGCGAAATATAGGCAGGCTTTACTTTAGCCGAAGGCAATGTAAACCGTATGGGATGATCTACCACCCCTTTCAGTATTTCTTCATATCTCACCAGGCCGGGAAAGATGGGAAGACCAGCCGCATCAGCGGATGTCCATCCCTCCGTGCGGAGCGTATTTGTTTTCAGATCGAAGATAGCACCCGATGAGGCTTCCCAGTGACCATTATTTACAGACGCATTATAGAGTTCGTATAAAATTTTATTCTCTTTATCAACAGCAATAACGTGGCTGTCGCCATTGCCATTTCCTTCGATGGGTGCATCCAGGGGAACCGGGTAGGGACCCGCATCACTTTCATCACCATAATTACCATCATAGCTATTGGCGCGGAATGTTACTGCATATTTAGTTTGACTACCGCATACAACAGTATAGGGGATACCAATAGGCGCGCCATCCCACAGGCCGCTTCCAAAATCCGCTTTAATAACATTGGATGAAAACCCTGCGATGATCTGTGCACTATAAGGATCAGCAGGCGATGAAGATATGTCAAGGTTCCATGCATTTCCTGCTGGAAATACCTGTATGTTTTCAGCATCCGTCTTTGTTGCTGTACAGTTTATTCCTGCCGGGGGATTATTGTTCCCGGTACCGGCAGAGAGGTTTTGCTTCTTACAGGAAGGCATCAGGTACAGGTAAACAACTGCGAAAAGTAAAATTAAAAAAGCACGGAATGTTTTATTCTTCATACGGACTGCTTTGCTACAAGATAAAATTTTACACGCCTTATATCAATAGTAGTTCACCCTGTAAATTTACCTCTCGTCGTACCGCAGGGACGCTTATTAAAATAACCGTTTTGAATTCCGGAATTAAAAAGTAAATTAGTTTTCCCGTACCAACCAATACTAACTATGGATACTACTATTACATCATCCGCCATTCAACAACAGGAGCAAGATATGTTCAGAACCATTTCACTCACTGCATTGCTAACCGGTATACTGGATATTACAGCAGCCATTATTAAATTTTACATAGATACAAACCGGGGCGCTGTTTTAAAATTAACAGGCGACCAGGAACCCGGGCCTGTATCTTTCATTACATTTTTAACACATGGCGGGCCTGACCGTATCTTTAAATTTATCGCCAGGGGTGTTTTTGGCAATGATGGCGCCACCGACGGCACGTTAATGATTATATGGGGGATCGTTTTTCATTTCATGATCGCCTTTTTGTTTACAGCATTTTTATTTCTTGTTTACCCGGCAGTAGTGAAGTGGATAAAAAATAAATTTCTTACTGGCATCCTTTACGGGCTTTTTATCTGGGCTGTCATGAACCTGGTAGTATTGCCATTAAGCCGGTTACCCAATCCAAAAAGTTTTGATATGACGCAAGCAGTCATAGGCGCATTGATACTTATTTTTATGATCGGCATACCCGTGGCGCTGATAGCTAACCGCTATTATTCCAAAAAATCAACCCACTGATTTTCTATACTGGCTATGGGGAAATTATCATTCTGTTAATCCATTAATTGCAACAGATCATTTGCCAATCCCCTACTTTTGTTGAAACATTTATTGATGAAAAAATTGACTGGTTCTATTCTTGTTCTATTCTCTGTTCTGAACACTGCTGCGCAAACACCATCTGTTATACCCCGTCCCAAACTGGTAGTGGGCATCGTGGTTGACCAGATGCGCTGGGATTATCTTTACCGGTATTATGAACGTTATTCCGATGATGGCTTTAAACGATTTTTATCAAAGGGCTTTAGTTGCGAAAATACTTTCATCCCTTACACACCCACTTATACCGCCGCGGGACATACTTCTATTTATACCGGTTCTGTACCCGCTATTAATGGCATCATTGGTAACAACTGGTACCGGCGCGACCTGAAACGAAACTGGTATTGTACAGATGATTCTGTAGTTTCATCAGTAGGAAGCACTTCATCCGCCGGGAAAATGTCGCCAGTAAATATGCTGACAACCACGATAACGGATGAGCTAAGGCTTTCAAATAATTTTCAAAGTAAAACAATTGGTATCGCTTTAAAAGACCGCGGCGCTATACTGCCTGCCGGCCATGCCGCTAATGCCGCATACTGGTTTGACAATGCTACCGGCGGATGGATCACCAGTACGTATTATATGAATGACCTGCCTGGCTGGTTAAAAAAACTCAATGATAAAAAACTGCCCGACCAGTATTTAAAACAAAACTGGAATACGCTCTATCCCATTAATACGTATATATTAAGTACGGCTGATCAAAAAAGTTATGAAGGCGAACTGAGTGGTGAGGATGACAGCTTCCCGCACAAGACAGATACGATCACCAGCAATAAATATGATATATTCAGGAATACACCTTATGGCAACAGCATCACGTTCGACATGGCGAAAGCCGCTATTGATGCAGAAAAAATGGGACAAAGAGGCATCACTGATTTCCTGGCCGTTAGTTTTTCTTCTACTGATTATATCGGCCACACATTTGGTCATAATTCCATAGAAGCAGAAGATACCTATCTGCGTTTTGACAAAGAACTGGCTGATTTTTTCAGCTACCTCGATACAAAGATCGGGGCCGGGCAATACCTTGTTTTTCTCACAGCTGATCATGGCGTGGCGCATATTCCCGCGTTCATGAAAGAAAATAAAATACCGGCCGGCACTTTTGATGATGCAGAAGTATTGAAATGGCTGAACGAAAACGCTGAAAAAAAATTCGGTATAAAAAGAGCCATTGAACAGGTGATCAACTACCAGCTCTATTTGAATTATGCTGCATTGCAGGAAAATAAAATGGACAGGGAAGAATTTAAACGCTGGGCGATCAGCGAACTAAAAGATCACCCCGCCATCATGAGCGCTTTTGATCTGCATGAATTACCCGGAACACCCATACCCGTTAAGATCAAAGAAATGGTGGCCAATGGCTACAATCAAAAACTCAGTGGCGATATCCAGTTTATATTCAAACCGCAATGGTTTGATGGAGGGCCTACCGGCACCACGCATGGCGCATGGAACCCCTATGATTCGCATATACCGCTGATATGGTACGGCTGGGGCATAAAACCCGGAAAAATGAACCGGGAAACCTACATGACAGATATCGCTGCTACTGTGGCGGCGCTGCTTCATATTCAAATGCCTAACGGTTGTGTGGGTCATGTAATAGAAGAAATTACGAAATAAAAACCACCCTTTGTCATTATTCATTATCACAGATTCGTTACATTCGCAGTAAACCTACCACCATGCAACTAACCGCTCAATTCGAACAGGCCGTAGAAGAAAGCAAAAGTTTATCTGTAAGACCCAGCAATGATACATTGCTTCAATTATACTCCTTATATAAGCAGGCCACTGAAGGCGATGTGAATACGGATCCCCCTTCCAACCCCTTCGATTTCGTCAGCAAAGCGAAATATGAAGCATGGGTAAACCTGAAAGGAAAATCAAAGGAAGAAGCCATGCATGACTATACTGACCTGGTAGATAAATTGAAAGGATAAATAAATTTTAAAGATACCTCATTCTGATGCCCCGGGTCGTACCGGGGCGTTTTTCGTTAAAGGGCGCAAATAAAAAAAGCCCTGCTCCCGCAAGGCTTTTCAAATTTATTGACTCCCCCCACTTCCAACTTTCCTTTCACCACTATTTTTTAATTCTGGTTCTGCTGCAAATTCCTGAAATCCACACTCACTAATTTACTCACTCCCGGCTCCTGCATCGTCACGCCATAGATCACATCCACCGTACTCATCGTCATTTTATTGTGGGTAACAATGATGAACTGTGAGTTCTCACTGAACTGCCGTATCATATTGGTAAACTTGCTTACATTGGCGTCATCCAATGGCGCATCCACCTCATCAAGGATACAGAACGGTGCAGGTTTGATCAAATAGATCGCAAACAACAATGCCGTGGCCGTCAATGTTCTTTCTCCACCGCTCAACTGCGTCAATGAAGAGGGGCGTTTACCCTTTGGCTTGGCAATTACTTCTATTCCTGTTTCCGCCAGGTTCTCCGGGTTTTCCAATACAAGATCGCATTGATCATCTTCCGTGAACAATGTCTGGAATACCTTATGAAAATGCGTTCTTACTAAATTGAATGTATCCAAAAACTTCTGGTTAGCTGTAGCTTCCACCTCTTCTATCGTTTTCATCAGGCTTTCTTTCGCATTCACCAGGTCATTTTTTTGCTCTACTATGAACTCATACCTTTTCTTCATTTCAGTGAATGCTTCAATAGCCGTCGGGTTCACTTCACCAAGATTTTCCAAACGCTTTTTCATCCGGTCTGCTTTCTCTTGTAACTCTTCCAAAGAGACTTCTGTTGTTCTTGCCTGGTCCAGTATATCTTCCAGCTTGATGCGGAATTCAACATCCAGTCTTTCTTTTGTCCCTGCCAGTTGCAGTTTCAATTCATTCAGCTTGTCTTTGATCGCCGCCAGCAAATGTTCGACCTGCTCTTTATCTTTCACTTTATGACGCAGCTCGCTTTCTTTTTCGCTGAGTTGGTTACGCAGGTTATAATAAGCCTGGTCGGTTTCCTTCAGTATCCTTTCTTCTTCCTCTCTCCTTCTCATCATATCCAGCAAACCTTCTTCTATTTCTTTCAACGAGGCGGATGACTGCTCAATACTCACCGCCGTATCTGAAAGACTGGTTGTATTATTTTCTATCTGCTGTTGCAGGTCGTTCAGTTGATTCTTCTTGAATTCCAGTTCCTGTTTCAACGCAGCGATCTTGCTTTGCTGTTTCGTTACGCTCAGGTTAAACTCATTGTACTGCTGTGTCGCTTCATTATAGCTGGCTTCAGCGGCTTTAAAGTTCTCATCCGCTTCAGCCAGTTTGGAAGTGTAGGATTGCAACTCTTCATTTAATTGCACTAACTGGCTCCTCACCTCTTCCACAGAACTATGCGTCTGCTGCATTTGCAAACCAAATTCTTCCAGCCTGCGCTGGCTGTTGGTCTGCATGGAGTGCAGGTTCTCTAATTTATTTTGCAGGGAATAAACCTGGTTCGTCAGTTGCTGTATCTCTTTTTCTGTTTCGCGGACCACTGTTTCCCTCAGGTCTTCGTTGAAAGCGATCACTTCATTATGTCTTGCCTGTATCACGCTGCGCAGGTTCTCTACTACGGTATCCTGTATGGCAATTTCTTCCTGTAGTTTCTCCAAATTCTTAGCACGTCCGATCTTCTTTCCTTCGATCATGCCCACACTCCCACCGGTCAGCGAATATTTTCCTTTTACATACTTTCCATTTTTTTCTATCACTACAAATCCATTGCTGTTCTGCAGCGCATCTTCACTATCCGCAATAAACACATTACTCAAAAGATGTTCGGCCAGTTTCCTGTATTTCTCTTCCACATCCACCACGCTCAACGCCGCTATCGCACCTCCCAATCTGTGTTCATCCATTACATCTGTCTTATCCGTGTTCTGATTCACTTTATCCAGCAAAAAGAAATTCGCCTTCCCTTTTTTATTCTCATCCAATAAATGAACAGCCTGCAAACCTTCGGGCAGATCATTCACCACATAATAACTCAGGTAAGGTTCCAGTACATTCTCCAGCGCCGTTCTGTATTCTTCTTTTACATAAAGTATATCAGACAATATCGGAGATTCATGGCTCCAGTTCGTATTGTTGTGCAGGAACTTCACGCTGTCAGGATAACCTTCCATCGAGTCTATCATGCTCTTCAGCAGGTCATGCTCATTCTTCTTCGCATCGAGCTTGCGTGTTTCTGCCGCCAGTTCATTGCGGAGAGATTCAACAATAGACTGTGTTTGTAATATCTGTTCTTTGGTATTGTCCTGGTGCTGCTGCAATTGTTCCAGGTCAATCTTCTTAATGTTCAGTTCTTTTTCTTTCAGTATTCTTTCCTGATCCAGGTGGTGCTTTTGTTCTTCCCGTTGTTTTCTTTCTTCTTCTATCTGCGCAATAGCCCTTTGCAGGTTCTGCACCGATGTATCAGCCACCGCTACTTTTTTCTCCGCATCAAACTGGCTACGCTGTACCTGCTGGTATTCGCTGCGCAAAGAGTCCAGGGTCCGGCGTTTTTCATCCAGCACTTCTCTTTTCTGCGCCGCTTCATTATTGAATTGCTGTAGTTGCTCATTCAATCCTTCTAATGCAGTGGATTCTTCCTGCACCTGCTGTTGCGTAAAACCAATACTCTCATCAATACCCTTCAATTGCCCTTCCGCTTTTTGCAAAAATTCTTTCAGGCTTCCTTCTCTTTCTTTCAAATATTCTAAGCGCTGTGCCGCAAGGTTCTTATCATTCTCTTTCGTTCTTACCTGTTGCACCAGGTCGTTGAACGAATGCTGCATGCTCTGCAACTGTCTTTCTTTTTCTATAAAGCCCATCTTCTCCTGCTCCAAAGCCGCTTCCTCTGTCGCTATCTCAGCCTCCATTCTTATCTTCTTATCTATTTCCGCATCATGTTGTTCGTTTAATTCTTTATAGGTAAGGTTAAACCCCTCCAGGGCTGCTTTCGCCAGTTCAATACTCACTTCACGGTAATCTTTTTTGATCTCATGGTATTTCTCCGCCTTCTTTGCCTGGCTTTCGAGTGACTTCAACTGGTTGTTGATCTCGAACAACAGATCCTCAATACGGGCAAGATCTAGCTCGGTAGCGTCCAGTTTCAGCTTCGCTTCTTTCTTACGGGTTTTATAGATAGAGATACCGGCAGCCTGTTCTAACATTCGGCGGCGGCTATTGTCCTTGTCTTTGATCAGGTCGTCCACCATGCCCAGCTCAATGATGGCATAACTGTCCGTACTGATACCCGTATCCATAAACAGGTTTTGGATATCCTTCAGGCGGCATTGTACATCGTTAAGGCGGTATTCACTCTCGCCGCTTTTGTAGAATTTGCGGGTGATGGTGACGGTGCTGAACTCCGTAGGTAGCAGGTTCTTCGTGTTCTCAAAAGTCAGGCTTACCTCGGCAAGACCGCTGGCAGACCGGGTCTTAGAACCATTAAACACAAGGCTGTCGAGGTTCTCACTGCGCAGGTGACTGATCTTTTGTTCGCCGATCACCCAGCGGATGCTATCCACTATATTGGATTTGCCGCAACCATTGGGCCCTACGATGCCCGTGATATTATCGTCAAAGTTGACAATCGTTTTGTCTGCGAAACTTTTAAATCCCTTGATCTCTAAGCTCTTTAATCTCACTGTGTACGAGTTTTTAGTAGCGGCGAATTTACACCAACTACCGGATAAACCCGGTTTGATGGGTGGGAGGTTATTCACAAAGGAAGATATGGAATGTGAGTAAGATAATATGGCTTGGTCAGCTTCAGCATTTCATGACATCGCCTGTTGTGTCACTCACTTATAGGTACGTTTTCATGGCGTCAGATTGCTATCAGAAATAGAATTCATTAGTAAATTAGTTTCAACTTTCTACCTTTATTATCCTAATGAATAAGATAAATAACAACAGGCTTTTAATTCTTTTATCTGTTATCTGTCTGCTATCTGCTGGTTGTAATTCAAAAAAAATGAAAGAGATAAATTCTGTTATTGATTTTTATGAGCTGATAGAGGGCACCAAGGTTGTTACGGATAATTTTAGCCGGGCGCAACTTATTACCAAAAAGCTTACAGGTTTAAGTGAAAAGTCAATTATCAACTTTGAAAAATATCTTCGAAAAGAGCTCATCCATATATGCCACTATAATATTGCTTTACTTTTTGAGCTAAGTTATCCAAGTCCTGTATTTACTAAAAATGGTAAACCAATTGAATTACCCGGAGAGCCTTATTTATCAACTGACGGTTTCATTTATTTTAGATGCGGTATCATTCTTCTTGGAAAGGAAGCTGTTAATCAACTTTTGGAAGATCCGAATAATATAATAATGCTAAACAAGTCTTCTGCTGAGATAGATGCAGAAGGGCTGTTATACTGTGCGACAGATGCACTTAAAAACAAAAGATCAACAATTAATCTTGATGATTCCCTTGACAGATCAGAACATTATGATTGGGGCAGTTACAGCATTTTAGGGGAAAAAATAAAATGGTATGCCCCCGAAGAAGAGTATCCTGAACTAGTTAAATACTATAACTACAAACGCACAACAATGGAGTTACCGGACTCCAAATAATTATTTCTCTTCCGTTGTTCGGGGCCCTTACTTCCTGACGAGTGTCCGGCTACCTTCTATAAGCGGTCCGGGCCAGCAGACTCTGCAAATAAAAGGAATCCAACGGCCGGGCTGCTGCCTGCGTTGTCCTGTGCGTTCCGAACTAAAGAAAATAAAACTATAGGTTGTTATCAGATTGCTTCGGCCGGTCAGCAACTTTCCATTCCATTCAGCAATCTTTTACCGGCCTCGCAATGACGGAGACTCCGGGTGTTGCAAGAGTTGCTAAAGGATTGAAAACCCAAGCTACAAACCGTTAGTGTCATCTCCACCCCGCAGGGTCTCCGTCATTGCGAGGCTTGTCAGTTGTACCTTCTTAATTAATAAATCTACCGACAAGCCGAAGCAAACTAAATCCATCGAAGCGAAAAGATCACTACGAAGAAACCGATACAACAGACTTAAACGAGCCTTAGCAAGCCAGCAGATTGCTTCGGCCAAGGGGCAACCAATTCCAATTCATCATCATCGGCCTCGCAATGACGGTGTTCAAGAGAGTTGCAAGAGTTCCTAAAGTATCGTAGACCTAAACCACAGACCAATAGAGTCACTCAACACCCCGCAGTGCTTCGGACTACCAGCAGTAACTTCGTATTTTGGCGGCAAACCGATATCATTGCAACTGCGAACAAAACGAAGCAGGAAGCAACAAACTAAAAATCAGAAAGCCCTATAGCATGGAAAAAGGCGGGTACGTTTACATCATGTGCAGTATGAATCATTCTACTCTCTATACCGGCGTCACTTCCGGCATTGGAGCAAGGGTAAGACAGCATAAAGAAAAATTTTATCCCAATAGCTTCTCCGCAAAGTACAATTGCATAAAACTTGTCTATTACAAATGGTTTGACACCATCATGGAAGCTATCGCCGAAGAGAAAAGAATAAAGGGTGGTAGCCGCAAGAAAAAAGAAATTCTCATCAATAGCATGAATCCTGAATGGAATGACCTGTATGAACAGATAAGGCTTTTGTGATTTCTACCTTTGCGGGTGTTTCGATGAAAGAAGCAGGCCGCGGTTAGCTTTTTTCGTCCACCAGCCGCATGAATAGCGGAGTTCAATTATTTATAAAAGTATAGAAGCTAACTACAGATCAGAACGCATCCTGCTTATATCAATTGTATTTTTTTCATCACCTCTGCAAATACTTTATACGAATACACTCTTGCGGCATGGTCATAGATATGTGAAGTTACCATTACTTCGTTCACCTTTGTTTGTTCCAGGAATAACTGTAACTGTTTTTCTATCGTGGCAGGGCCGCCAATAAATGAATAGGTCAGCATCTGCTGTACGGCGAAGGCTTCACTTTCATCCAATATAGTCTCCATACTATCAACGGGCGGTTGCAGCAATTTTCGTTTACCACTAATGACACCTAAAAACAATTGCTGAACCGATGTTGCCAATCGTTGCGCTTCTGCATCTGTATCAGCAGCCACTACATTTACACATGCCATTACATAAGGTTCTTTTAACCGGGCGGATGGCTGAAAATTTTGCCTGTACAAACGAATAGCTTCCAAAAAGTAAGTAGGTGCAAAATGACTGGCAAAAGCATAAGGCAAACCCATAGCAGCAGCTATCCTAGCACTGTCAGTACTGGAACCTAATACCCATATCGGTATATCAAGACCTTCGCCCGGGATGGCCCGCAGGCTACTGGTACTATTTTCTGACGAAAAGAAGTTTTGAAGCTTTTGAATATCACCGGGAAAATTATAGGCCACCCTGAAATTTTCACCACGGATCGCCAGTGCGGTTAACTGGTCGGTACCAGGCGCCCTGCCGAGCCCAAGGTCTATGCGACCGGGATATAATGATGCCAGCGTACCAAACTGTTCTGCCACAATAAGCGGTGCATGGTTGGGCAACATAATACCACCCGAGCCTACTCGTATAGTTGCAGTCCCTCCTGCTACATAACCAATCAAAACCGATGTAGCCGAGCTTGCCACACTTGCCATGTTATGATGTTCAGCAAACCAATAACGGGTATAACCCAGTTGCTCTGCTGTTTTTGCCAGTGCAAGACTGTTATGAAAACTATCTGAAGGTGTTTTTCCTTCTATAACTGTTGCCAGGTCTAATACTGAATATAAAACAGGGCCGAAATGGTTAACAGGCATATTTGTTTCTTTCTCCAATAAACGTTCGCTAAGCAATAAAGTTTACTAAACTATCAATAATGTCTTTGGCGAGATGATTGCTTTACATGGCGGTGTTCTTCCGCTCTCCTGAGTGTTCCTGCTTAAAAAAGAAAATAAAACTTTTGTTGTGCTGAGAATCTGATAGATTTTCTATTTATTGTAAATTACCTGAAATTCCTCCGGCGTAAATATTTTAACTGAAGGAAAAGAAATTTTCTTTAAAATGTTAAAATGCGCATCACGGGTAATGATACATTCCGCACCGGCATTGATAACACAATCAACAAACTTATTGTCATCTTCATCAATAATTATCAAGCTCCAGTTGATAAATGGCTGGATAAATCTTACAGAGGGGGATAGTTACCAGGAAATTGGCAATATTATCTGCGATCTCGGGAGTGGTCTGCTCATCCAATACTTCCCAGTATTCATAAAATATCTCATTACTGATACATAATGTAAATTCACCGGAAATGATTTTATCAAATATCCAGCGGTAAGGAGAGATTTTGCCTATAGCATTGATGAACACATTAGTATCAACTACGATTTGCACGGCGATGGTGTTCATTTGACTTTTCGATAATATCCTGCGGATCCAATCCTTTCTCTTTGATAAAGCTGTCCATTCCTGAAGTTGCTTTTTCAGCAAAGTATTTTCCCAGCAGCCATTTAATTTCTGTTAACTGTTCATCAGAAACACCATTTGCGTAGAGCTTTAATAATTCTAACTGAAGGTTACTGAAACTGGGTTTTAAATCTTGTGTTGCCATATTTCAAATTTACAAAAATTATCGGGTGGCGCAAATAACGGAGAGTCTTCTTCTGCCATTGTCCTCAGTTTTTCGGGCTAAAAAAGAAAATAAAACCACAGGTTGTTGCGCGGAGTTTGCGTCGGGCTGCTTGCAACTATCTATCAATTCAGCCATCTTTCAGCAGGCCCTGCAATAATGGGGATCATGAAAGAGTCATGAGTTTATATGCATGAAGACTCAAACCTGTAAAAGAATTTTCAGGGTTGCAACGTTTTTACCTGGTAAGTTGTCAGCTTTTAAAATTGCTTTATGAAAAAAATAGTTGTTTTCTTTTGCTTTGGAATATTACTCCTTTTCATAATTAGTTGCAAAAAAGAAACCCGTGTTGTATCAATTTCTATTGAAGGTTCATGGGAACTCAGGCAAACCAACGGAATGCTTTCAATTACATATCCTCCCGGCAACGGTCATATAATAAAATTCAACTCCGGCAATTACGAGAGATCTTTGAACGGGCAAATAACGCAAAGCGGCCGCTATAGGATAGTACAGGATACAACAGTATCTTCAGCAACATGTCTCGTAATTCCGGCCGGTCAATACACGCACAGGATAATCTATGATAATAACATGGCTTCCGAAAAAGTATTCATAGAATTTTCCGCCAATAAGCTCACCTTTCTTTCCGGTTGCTTTGCTTATGATGCAGGCAGCTTTGCAGACTACGCCAGGCAATAACGCGAATGCTGTTTCATGTTGCGTCAGTAATAACGTTTACTTCCGCTGTAAATGTGATCTCACAGATACATCATGTATTTATGGACTGGCGGGCAGCATATTCCGGATAGCACTGATCTTCCATATTTTCTTTTCGGCAACAACAAAGAAAGTGCTCCACATTTTTCGGATCGCGCCATCTGTATTTTGTATTTCGTACCGGCAATCAACGATAGCAGTGGTGGGATTGAACATTCGTATGTTTTCAATACGGAGAGTTCGGGTACCCGGGTTGTTGCCCGAGCTCTTCAGCATCCCCTGCACCGCCGCGCCGATACCGTTACGCCATTCACCCGTTGAAACCAGTTGATCCACATCAGTAGTCAGTATGATTTTCAGCAATACCGTATCGCTTTTTTCCCTGGCTTCAGAATACTGATCAATTAAAGAAGTAATAGCTTTTCGCTGATTATCACCCGATGTGCCATGCTGGCCGTATAAAAACGGCACACCGGTTATATTCAATAAGAGAACTAAGGCAATAGTTTTCATTCGCTTATTTTTTATTGCTTTTGGGTCAAGTGAATACAATGGCTCCTGGGTTCGCCATAAATAATCATCACGGTTTGGGCACTCAGACCTTGAGAGTCATGAAACCAACTCTGACTTTAGTAAGTTATTTCTTTTGCTGAGCTTCATTGAAACTTACCATCCAGCTCACACCGAATTTATCGGTGAACATTCCGAAATAATCTCCCCAGAATGTTTTATTCAGTGGCATGGTAATCATTCCGCCTGCAACAAGACCATTAAATAACCGGTCGGCTTCATCTTTACTGTCCGTAGTAATAGATATGGAAAAATTATTCCCCAGTGAATAGCTGGCGGCCCATTCACCACCGGTATCACTGCCCATTAACATCGTTTCTTTACTTATCGGCAAAGAAACATGCATTATTCTTTCTCCATCCTTCCCGGTCATTGTTTTCCCTTCTTCCGCCGGCATGTCCTTAAAGCGGCCCAGGTAGGGAAACTCTCCGCCAAATACAGATTTGTAGAAATTGAAAGCTTCTTCGCAGTTACCATTAAAAGTCAGGTAAACATTTACGGTTGTCATATAGCAAAAATTATTAGTGGAAGAATTTTATTGACTGTCCAAATGTATTTTTTTTATGGTAATAATTCTATTTTACTTCTCCGTTGACCCGGTGTTCCAAACCAATAAAGAAAATAAAAGCCATAGTATAGCCATCAGGAAAAACCAAATTCCAGTTTCCAGTTATCCTGTGCAGATATCCTGTAGATACCTTTCTCCATATTCTGTTGTAAAAGACTGTCTCTGCTTAACCAGTAATCGCTGCTGGAAAGAATAGCGGCAATATTATTCTCCATACCCGCAGACAATATGTTTTCTGCTAATGCCACCAGGTTCTTTAAGAATTCACCAAAACCGGAACCAATTATAATAAACTTTCCCGCCCCTGGTTTGGGCAGGTAAGCGACAGGATATTGTTTTGCACCCTTGTAATTCGTAAGGCTTCCGATGATCTCACCTGAAACTCCATTGGAAAACACCAGGAAATATGGAGTAAGGGCATGATTTAATTCCCAGCAATCCTGCGAGAAACGATAGAGATCCCGTACATTATCGCCGTCCCCGATACCCATAAACGAATAACCGAATAATGAAATACGGTTGAACGTTAAAAGGAACTGTAGCAAATGTTCATCAACCGGGCAAAGAAACTTACCTATGTATTTATACACCCGTTTGCGGTCATGCCATTGCGGCTGAATACTGATCGTTCCAGGATAGTGTCTTGCCAGTTCTGTTATCTTGTTCAGCGTTTCACCAATATCCATACTGAAAGATATAGCAGAATATTCTATTCTCCTTTGTACTGTATGTTCCGGAAAAAAGGAAAATATAAATTACAAGGTTATTGTGCGGAGTTCCGATAGCTATCCGAACTCCGCATGAGTCCGCAACAGTGGACTGACCAAACTTCTGATATAAGACTATGCAAGCTGTAAACCGAAATGTGGATGAAGTTTAGTTTTCTTATTATTTGATGGCCTCACTAAAGTCTTTGTTACAATATTTATCCCCAACAACGGTCTGGACGAAGCATAACAACTCTATGATTTTTATTCGCTTACTGACCCGAAGAGCGGAACACTAAAGAAAACGGGCAAACTTCAACATTTGAAATTATGAATCCGGAATTGTATATTTGATCGCGAAAATCCGAGTGAAATGCAATTTAAAAAAACCCTATCCCTCCTAAAGTATCTTTTCCTGGCAAGTATATTTTTTTTGACTTCGTGCAGTAAGAATGAACAGAACTCCGATGATACGAATCCCAATCCAAACCCGCCTACTCCAAATCCGGTCACCCCACTGGATAAGTCACGCCTTAAAGGATGGTGGTCCTCCTACAAGAATGGTACTTTGAATACACCCGTTCCTAATCCCGGGTACCCGCTTATTTATCTCGGTAATGATAGCTTTTACCTGCAAAAATTTCTTGGAAATTTTATGCCAGGCGAGTGGGTACTGAACAATGATTCAATTCTTATTGACAATGCTTTCAGGTCAAAAGTGACGTTAACCGGAGATACTTTATTAAAATTATCAAGCGGGATTTACAATCAATATTATATTAAAAAAGATTCTGCTCTGATTGTCAACAATTCTCCCAGGATAATTACTATAGCAGGAACCGGAACAGTAACATTTAACGGGGATAATATAGCTGCAATCACCGCCAACATTAATTCTCCTTCAGGAGTTGCTGTTGATAATGCAGGTAATATATTTATTACAGAGCCTAATCAAAACAGGATAAGAAAAATAGCTGCCTCTAACGGGATAATCTCGATAATAGCAGGAACCGGCACTCCGGGATTTGGCGGAGATGGAGGGCCTGCGGTTTTAGCTACATTGGATTACCCTACAAGCATAGCTACCGACGTTTCAGGAAACGTATATTTCAGCGATGCATATAATAAACGTATCCGAAAAATCTCTTCTGTTACCGGCACAATAACTACAGTAGCAGGAACAGGTAATGTCGGATATAGTGGCGATGGTGGCCCCGCCACTTCTGCCCAGATAAGAATTCCCGGCGGATTAGCAGTTGATAACACCGGCAATATATATTTTGCAGACTCCTACAATCATTGTATCCGGAAAATTTCTTCTGCTGGTGGTATAATAAGTACTATAGCAGGAACAGGTGTTGCGGGTTACAGTGGGGATAATGGGCCTTCCCTTGCCGCTCAGCTTAATCAACCTGCCGGTCTTGCGCTGGATAATACCGGCAACATTCTTATTGCTGACAACCTGAATCACTGCGTAAGAAAAATAATACTCAGTACTAACCAGATAATAACTGTAGCAGGAACAGGCGTAGCTGGTTTTAACGGGGACAATGGGCCGGCTGTTTCAGCCTGGTATTATCAGCCAGAAGGCATTGCCTGTGATAATGCAGGAAATATTCTTATTGCGGACACAAAAAATAATCGCATCCGCAGGATTTCCGTAAGTGATGGAACTATAAACACTATCGCAGGAAATGGTAATGTTGGATTTAATGGTGATGGTGTTTACGCCACTTTCTTCAGTATGAATGTACCGGTTGCACTGGCTAAAGATAATACCGGAAATATTCTCATTGCAGATAAAAATAATAACCGGATCAGGAAACTAATCAACAGGTAGCTCAATGTCTCATGCGTCCCGGGTGTTCCGCACAAAAAAAGAATATATAAATTATAGAGTTGTTGTACTTAGACAATACCAACTGGTATAGTTAATTACTCAATTCATGACAGGCAATTAACAGCACGCCGGTTTTCTGCCAGGAAGACGATAACCACTGTTTATCTTCACCTTTTAACTGCCGGTTCGTTTGAAAAGCAACTTTTACACACCACAAACATTGCATTTAAAAAATGTAATTCATTCCATCTGGCAGACCGAGGGGTTTACCTCCTTTCATAATGAACAGATCATACCGAAGGGCGTTATTGAAATCATTTTTAATTTTAGCGGTGGTCCTCCTATACGCGGTCATGCGGGCAACAAGCCCTATCATTTATCCGATTGTTTTATTAACGGTTTCAACACAAGACCTGTACAACTTCAGCTTCCCGAACAACAAAAGTTTTTTGGGGTTCAGCTTCAACCATTAGCCGTAAAGAAGATCTTTGGAACACCCGCTTGTGAATTTACAGACAGGGTCGTTGATCTGGCCCTGCTGGATACAGCCTTCCACTCACTCTGGCATCAATTGGCTGAACAAACCAGTTTTGACAGGAGAGTTGCTGTTTTTTCCGGCTGGATGGAAAGAAAACTTCCGGAGTGGCAGCCGCAGGAAAAAATGATAAATGAATTCTTATCCGCTATTGATCAGCATGATCTGTCGGTGAAAGAATTGGCCGGGTCATTATGTTATTCGCCAAGACAATTATCAAGAAAAATGGCTGAAGCGACGGGAATGAATACCGAAGAAATGCTGCTTTACAAAAAATATCTTCATGCCGTTCATTTAATTCATCATACTGACCTGTCGCTGACTAAAATTGCTTATCAAAGTCATTTCTCCGATCAATCGCATTTTATCAAATCATTCAGGACATATACTAACATGACACCCGGCGAATACAAAAAAAGTAAGGGTTATGTGAAAGGACATATTTATGAGAATGTCCGTTAAATACAATTTTCTGCATAACGCTGAAGCCATCTTTGCAGAAAAAAATCATGAAAAAAATTATCTTATTCTCATCAATCGTTCTTGCCAGCGGCTTGCTGCTTGCCAATCTCTACACTTCCCTAATAGATGCCCAATCATGGGGAAGTGACATCCCCCATTCTATTGCTACCGCAAGGGAGTATTTTAAATCAGTTAATCCCGGAAATTTCTTCAGGATATTTTCTCCTGCGAACCAGGCACTGGGATTAATAGTCCTCGTACTCTTCTGGAAAACTTCTCCTTCCATACGACTCAGTTTGGGCATTGCCCTTGCGTTGTACCTTCTGGCAGAAGGGTTGACCTTTGGATATTTCTTTCCCCGGAATGATATTATGTTCAGGAATGCTCAACTGACCGATATTAATCTGCTTAAAAAAACATGGTCTGAATGGAATAGTATGAACTGGGTACGTACGGGTATCCTGATTATTGGAGTCTCTTTCTCTTGCTTGTCGCTGCATAAGATATATTCACTTAAACAGAAATAAAAACAACAACAATTTATTCAAATTAAAAACTTATCAGAATGAAAATCACTTATCCCCACGTAATTGAAAATTGCATAGGTGAAAAAATAATATTTAAAGAACTGCAAAAAGAACCCGATGGTGACAGGCTGGTGGGAGAAAACTATGTGGCGCCCGGTGATGGCCCCGTCATGCATACACATTGGTTGCAGGATGAATCATTAACTGTAATAAACGGAAAGATTGGATACCAGGTGAAGGGGCAACCTGCACAATATGCAAACGAAGGTGAAACGGTATTATTCAAAAGGGGCGTACCGCATCGTTTCTGGAATGCAGGACAGGAAGTGTTGCATTGCACCGCCTGGATAAAACCTGCCAATACTTTTGTATTCTTTATTTCTTCCGTTTTCGCCGCACAGAATAAGTCGGGCAAAGCACAGCCCGAAATGTTTGACGCCGCCTACCTGCTTAAACGTTATTCGGCGGAATATGATCTGACGGAGATTCCTAAATTTGTCAAAAAGGTCATTATTACCCTTACTTATTATACAGGAAAGCTTTTAGGAAAGTATAAACATTTCAAAAATGCACCAGAGCCGGTAAAAGGATAATACTATTGGCAAAATGGCTATATCAACCGCCCTGATTATGGGCGGTTTTTCCATCTTTGCTAAGCTAAAGAAATAATTTTAATACAGTATAGCTATGCTTACAAAGATTGCTGATCTGTTCCAAACTTAAAATGTTGAGCAAGCATTACTACTCTTCCTGCTGTCTCCTTTGCAGGTGATGCCGGGCCAGCAACGCCCGGGAATAAAATAAATCCTTCAGCCTCCTCCAACATATCTATTTTCTTTCCGATGTTGTAAATTGAGCTATAATTATTTGCTATGCCAGCTACCTCTTCTATTATGAGTCTTCATCTGCGTTTGCGTTTATGGATCGCTGAAATGAATTCAGATATCAATGTCCTAAGGATATTCTCCGATTACCTGGTGGAACTGCATGGTAAACGAAATATACCGGAAGTAACAAAAGGGATTGATCATTTTAAGCAGCAATTTACCATCCTTAGAAAAGAAATAGATGAATTAAGACATGAGATGCAGCTCAGTAAAATGAACCTGGCGTCAACAACCAGGGGAAGTAAGTCCACCGCCAATAAAAATTCCCCGCCGGATGATCAATATGCTTTACAAAAACGCTACACGGCTTTCAAAAAGACATTTAATAAAATAAAGAAAGAGTTTGGCCTGTTTGAAGCCAAATGGTCAAACTGATCTTTGCAGTTGCTCTTTAGTATTGTCCTTCAGTTTTGCTGAATGTTGCTGATGCTTTGAGATATCCCTTTCCTGCCTTTGAAAAAAACTTTACCTCGTATAACCCAGTATCTTAAGCATGCTCTGGGCAGTTTGTTGCTTAGCATACAGCCAGTCTGTCAATTTTCCGTTGCGGTCATAGCCAACGATCACATGTTTCGGAGATGGTATCAGACAGTGTTTAATGCCGCCATACCCGCTGATCTGGTCCTGGTAGGCGCCGGTATGAAAAAAACCGACATACAAAGGTTCACCATTATTGACTTTGGGAAGGAATACTTCATTGATATGTTCTTCGGAGTCATAATAATCATGGCTATCGCAGGTGATGCCACCCAATACTACCCGCTGGTAATCCACATCCCATTTATTGATAGGTAACATCAGGAATTTTTCTCCAATACCCCAGGTATCGGGAAGCGTAGTGATAAATGATGAATCAATCATATACCAGGTTTCCCTGTCGTTCTGCACTTTTTCTCCAATAACGCTGTAAATATGCGCCATACTTTCCCCTACTGTATAACTGCCGAACTCTGTATAAATGTTGGGCATCTGCACTTTGGCCTTTTTACAGGCTACCTTAATATTACGGACGATCTCATTGATCATGAACTGGTAGTCATACTCAAATCCTAATGAATGCTTGATGGGAAATCCCCCGCCTATATTAATGGAGTCCAGTTCCGGGCATATCTTTTTTAACTGGCAATACAGGTTGATGATCTTATTCAATTCGCTCCAGTAATAGATATCATCTTTAATTCCTTTATTCAGGAAAATATGCAGCATCTTAAGCTGGAACTTGCTTTCATAACCTTCTATCCTGTCCACATAAAATTCCAAAATGTCTTTTGCCCTGATGCCAAGACGTGATGTATAAAAAGGGAAAGTAGGTTCTTCTTCCGCTGCTACACGGATACCAAGCTTAAACGGGACTTTTACCGTCTTCGCGTATTCCTTTAATTCTTCCTTATTATCCAGTATTGGAATGACATTAGTAAAACCGGTATTCAGCAGGTTGGCGATACGGCGGGTGTAGCCTTTTTGTTTATACCCGTTGCAGATGATATGGATGTCCTTTGTTATCTTCTTCTTTTCATATAGCTTCTTGATGATCTCGATATCATACGCATAGGATGTCTCGAGATGAATTTCACTTTTCAGCGTTTCTTCTACAATAAATGAAAAGTGGGAACTTTTAGTGCAATAACAGTAAAAATATTTGCCTTCATACTTGTGCTTTTTAAAAGCGTTGGCAAACATGGTTTTCGCCTTTTTGATCTGCATCCCTATTTTAGGCAGGTAAGTGAGTTTTAGCGGCGTACCATATTTAGCGATCAGGGCGTTTACATCAATACCATTGAAATAAAGATTTCCTTCGTCAACTTCAAAACCTTCCTGCGGGAAATTAAATGTCTGCTTTACCAGTTCATGATAGGAATTTGTCATTAGCGGGTTATTCGGTTGTGCCACGATATTTTTTTAATGTATGCAAAAATATAGGATTGGTAAATTTTAAGCGTAAATTTTTCTGAAGGGTGGATCCCTGCCTGTTAACTTGTTTTCTGATATGGGCAAAGAATCAGAAAAGTAATGTAATAACGCTCAGTTTTCAGGATGGGTGACAGTCAACTATTCGTTAACACCAGTTAAGCCACAGTTAAGCAGAACTTCCGTGAAAAGATAACGTTCCGCTTTTACGTCTTAAGACAGGATATCAATTTCATCATCTTAAAATTAAAAACCATGAAAAAGATTTTTTTGACAACTTCAGTTGCCCTCATCGCAGGTTTGTTCATTTCAGCAAAGGCTACTGTTAACCCTGCTAAAATGGATAAAGAAACAAGAAAACAAATACGGAAAGAAAAAAGAGAAGAAAGAAGAGAGTTATGGCTTCATTCGGTAAATACAATAACCGAAATACATTTCTATACCGACTTTCCGAATGCAAAAGATGTTAGCTGGACAGAAGGCAATTTTGCAGAAGCAACTTTCCTTGATGCCGGCACACTTAAAACAGCCTACTATGATTTTGACAATAACCTGGTAGGAACTACCACCCTTGTTGATGTTGCAACGCTTCCCGAAAAAGCAAAACAATTTATTGCTAAAAAATACCCCGATTACAGTGTAAAAAAAGTAATACTATTTGATGATAATGAAGCCAACGACACAGACATGATTTTATACTCCGGCTCATTTAAAGATGAGGACAACTATTTCCCCGTTCTTACTAATGGCACAAAAGAACTCATCCTGAAAGTAGCTATGAACGGCGATGCATCATTTTTTAAACAGGTTAAATAATTTCTCAAGCAGACAATTAATAAAAAATCCGTCCCGCCTGAGGCGGGACGGATTACTGTTTTTAGCAACTGCCATTTATTTTACTGACCCAACGAGGGTCTTAAAAGTTTCAGGGTTGTTCATAGCAAGATCGGCCAGCACTTTGCGGTCCAGTTCTATTCCCTTCTTATGTAGCTTGCTGATGAACTCAGAATAGGTCATTCCTTCTTCACGTACAGCCGCATTTATACGGGCGATCCACAATGAACGGTATTCTCTTTTCTTCAGTTTACGGCCTACAAACATGTAGGTCATCCCTTTTTCTACTACGTTTTTGGCAACGGTCAGTACATTTTTACGTTTGCCATAAAAACCTTTGGCTTGTTTTAATATTTTTTTTCTGCGTGCTTTGGAAGCGACAGCATTTTTTGAACGAGGCATATTTTAAGAAGTTTAAAGTTGAAAGATTAAAATTGATGTGGAGGCCTGAAGTCCGAAGTCTGATTTCCGACTTCATACTTCTGACTTCCTACTTCAGTCTCAGGAGACGTTTTACAAAATCCACATGAGATTTTGCAACTGTTCCGTCTTTCCGCATGTTACGTTTACGCTTTTTGGATTTCTTTGTCAGAATGTGACGCTTGAAAGCTTTCTGGTGCATGATCTTCCCTGTGCCTGTTACTTTAAAACGTTTTTTGGCACTGGAATTTGTTTTTACTTTAGGCATTTTACCCAGTATTAAATATTACACCCTTGAGGCGTTCCCCACAGGGGGATCCTTGTCGAACCTCTTCAGGTAATAGTTAACCCTTTATGCAAAGGATTAATTAGAAAAGAACTTCCGTTTTTTTAACGGGAGGCAAAGATAAGGCAGGGAAGCTTACCGGCAAGGCTTGATAAAAATAAAAAATGGGCCAATTCAGTTAGCCCATTTTATAAATACATTCTTAAACAAACAGTCTTATTCTTTAGGATTCAGTGCGTTATCTATTCTTTTTGCTACATCCTGCAAATGGTATTTAGTCATGCTATCCGCTGTTCCGGCCGCGGCTGCGCCAACCTCTGTCCTTAATGCGGCTAAATGGGCTCTTACCACACTCTTAATATCCGATTTGTCACCGGACGAAGAAATTATAGTTATGGTAATTCCACCACCAAAAGAAGCAGAGCCCGGAGTAGCCGGATTTAAAATATTGCCAAGCATATTGACATAAGCCTTTTGCAAATTGCGGCGATAAATATCTATTGGCTTTTTCCCGGCTAATTCAGTCCATATTCCTTTCTTCAGATCACTTAGTAATTCAGTTACCTGGTAAGCATTGTTGCCCAGGGAGGCCTCGGCATCTACCAGTTTATTCAATGTGCGGGTACTGAGTAAACGGTTTAGCGCATTATCCTGTATGCTGCCAATAGCTGATAACCCGCTTAAGCCAGTCCTGTTAAAAACATCCGGGTTGATCAGCCAAGTGGGCGTGGCAAACAATTGCTTATTGATAAATTCAACAGCTTCTTTTTGCTTCCCTTCGGATACAATTTCATAAACGGGTCCCTGCTCTTCCACCGTTTTTGGTGTTTCCATGATGCCGCCTACATATTTTGCCACATGTCCTATATATCTTGAAAACTGGCTTGTCACCTGTCCATACATCTGTCCCAGGTTAGAATAATCCTCATTCGGTTCTTTTGTCCACTCCAGCAAGTTCGGTACAATACGTTGCAGGTTTTTGATACCATACATGCTTCCTTTCATAGCATCATCACCCACCTGCTCGCTCTGGCTGCGCGGATCATCAGGATTGATCTCTGTTCCAAACCAAAGACGCTTATCTTTTAATTTTTCGATCACCCATTTATTCAGCATGGGTTTTTCCGCATCGGCATCCTTGTACAGGGGAAGTGATTTGTATCCCCATTCAATAGCCCATTTATCATAATCCCCAATGCGGGGGAATAAACCGACCTCGCTGATATTATCTTCCGGCTGCGCTACATAGTTAAACCGGGCATAATCCATAATAGAAGGCGTATGGCCATTGGCTTCTACCCAGGCCTTATTGCGTAAATTTTCTACCGGTACACTGCTGCTTGATCCATAATTGTGGCGTAGGCCGAGCGTATGCCCCACTTCATGTGAAGAAACAAATCGTATAAGCTGTCCCATCAGTTCGTCATCAAAAACCATCTTCCTGGCTTTAGGATCAAGAGGCGAGCATTGTACAAAATACCAGTCACGCAACAATTCCATTACGTTATGATACCAGTTGATATGGCTTTCCATTATTTCTCCGCTGCGTGGATCAGCGATACTTGGGCCGCTGGCATTGGCAATATCAGAAGGTTTATAAACGATCGCGGAATGGCGGGCATCATCAAGGCTCCAGGTGCTGTCTTCTTCTTTTGTGGGAGCTGCTTTTGCCATAATAGCATTTTTAAATCCCGCTTTTTCAAAAGCCGTCTGCCAGTCATTAACTCCCTGCAATAAGAAAGTCACCCATTTTTTGGGCGTAGCGGGATCAATATAAAAGACGATTGGTTTCTTAGGTTCTACCAGCTCGCCTCTTTTATATTTCTCCATATCTTCTTCCCTGGGTTCAAGCTTCCAGCGCTTTACCATGGTAATTGATTTGACACCCTGGGGATTAGCATCATAATCAGTATAGCCTACAGCAAAAAAACCAACCCGCGGATCAAAATATCTTGGTTGCATGGGATTTTTGGGCAGCATTACCATTGAACTATTGATCTCTATTGTCAGGTTACCGGCGGCTCCGGCCTGTCCTCCCCCACCAAAACCAGCAATAGGAGAAGCAGGAGACCTTCCATAGGTTTTTACCGCTTTGATCTCAATATTGATAGGATATGATTTTACACTAACTACATACGATTTATCAGACTGGATGCCTGATAACCGCAAAGAATTTTTTATCCCGCTGTTGAAATGTAAAACATCGTTGTCACCGTTAATATAGTCCGTCATTTCAATTACAACACCGGTAGAATCTTTTCCAGGTGATTTTATATCAAATGATGCTGCGATGGGCTGTATATTGGAATTATTCACTGCGGTGAACATGGGCGAGGTAGAATCCTTGGTATATTCTGCGAAAGAAAGATTGCGCAGAAAGACTTTATTATTAGGACCTTTTTCAAAACGAATTACATTCTGCCCTACCTGGTCGCCGGCATAGCCAAAAAAACCGCCGATGCGCATGCCTGCTGCAGCTTTGGATATACGGTTTACTACAAGTATATCCCTGCCAAGTAATGAATCAGCTATTTCAAAATAATATTTGTCCTCTACTTTATGAACGATGAATAAACCGGCATCGGTGACTGCTTTCGCAGTGATCACTTCCTTATAGGGTTTTGGACCTGCAGAAGTAGTGCGGCCACCAGCCCTGGCTGTATCTGTCCGGGGTTGTGCCGAGGCGGAGATACAAATAACCAACAGCGTTAAAACCATTATATATGGCGCGAAAAAGTAACGTTTATACATTATATCAGAGTTTATAATTTTTCAATGTAAGAAAAACAATGCGGCAGCAGGAGAATAATGATGTTTTTTATACGAGCGGTATTCTCAAACCGGGTAAAAGGAAATCATCCAGGTATGCCTGTTATTTTTTATTTTCCATTTTCAATCCCAGCTTCATAATAGAAGCAGTAAAACCACATCCATTTTTTGATTCAAGCTCCTGTACTATTTTATTACCAAGTATCTTTTTATCCCGGGTGAAATTGTTACCGTACTTCTTTTCAACGCCTTTCATACAGCGGCCCATGTCCGATTTTTCATCTCCTAATTCGCCAAGCGACATTAGCTCCTGTCCAATGGCCATCTGGTCTTCCTGGTCAAGTTTTACTATTTCTTCCTTCAGTACTTTTTGGGGATTACTATCATTAGCGGCTTTGGCGAGCAGGGCCTTTGTTTCTTTGCTAAAATTTTTTTCTATATCAGAAAAACAATTGCAGACATCCGCCGCTATTTCAGGCACTTTATTGTCAGCCGACTTACACGCAACAAGTGATAAAGCAATAGCAATGATAAAAAAACTGAAAGGTTTTCTCATATACTAAATAGTTTTGGTTTGATAAATGAAAACTAAAATAGGCCGATACATTGATACCAAAAAATTAAAAACGTTCCGGCTGATCCGGAACGTTACTATAAAAAATTAATCAGAACGTATTAAGATTTTTTCTTTCCTTTCGGTGCAAACATAGCCAGCATTCTTCTCCCTTCCATCTTTGGCATATTTTCAAGGATAGCTATTTCGGCGAGGCGCTCGGCGAATTTTAATAATAATAACTGCCCTCTTTCCTGGAACTGTATTGCACGGCCTTTGAACTGTACATACGCTTTTACTTTATTACCGTCTTTTAAAAAGCCTTCCGCATGTTTGGCTTTAAAATCAAAATCATGATCATCCGTATTAGGAGTAAACCGGATTTCTTTCACTTCGGAGACCTTGCTCTTCGCCTTCATCTCCTTTTCCTTTTTCTTTTTATCGTACAGGAATTTATTATAATCAATGATCTTGCAAACCGGCGGATCTACCTGTGGCGAAATCTCTACCAGGTCCAGTTGCTGATCCTGGGCCATCCTCAATGCATCCTGCAATGAATAGATGCCAACTTCTACATTTTCGCCTACCAGCCTCACTTGCTGAGCCCTGATAAAATGATTGATACGATGTTCCGCTTCTTTACGGGGAGCAAACCTGCCCCTGAATCCGCCTTTGTTAAAACCTCCTCCACCGCCGCCGGGTTTATAACCGCCGCCGGGTGGCCTGCTGAACCCGCCTCCGGGTTTTTGTGGTACTGCCATTTACTATTTTTGGTTAAGCTTCCAACCCTGAAAGGAAGCAATTTTTTTATTTTATAAAATTCCTCATACAGGGATTTGAGGAAGAAATTTTTTACCAGCGACATTAACACGGATCTTTGTTGCGACGCACTCTTCAACTTTCTGTTCTTTGTTCAGCAGGCCTCATCCTCCATCTCCTCCTCCAAAAGAGAAGGAGCGGTGCTTCATCTCTGTACTGATCTTTAGAACTACCACATCAACTTCGGTTCTCTATTCACCACTTTCGGAAATGCTAATAACTATGAGTATCTCCGAAAAGCGTGGGCTGTGCGTGGTTCCTCTCCTTTAGAGAGGCAAAGTGAGCCCTTACTCACTTCTCCTATCCTTAATCTCGGCCACCACATCACTCAAAAATTCATCCAAACTTTTTACACCCGCATCTCCTTTGCCTTGTTTTCTTACTGCAACTTTGTCTTCATTCATTTCCTTTTCACCCACTACAAGCATATACGGCACTTTCAACAGCTCGGTATCACGAATTTTCTTACCAATCTTTTCATTACGGTCGTCAACCTCTGCACGAATATCCGCTTTTTTCAGTTTCTGCGAAACTGTTTTGGCATAATCCAAAAACTTATCGCTGATTGGCAGCACTTTTACCTGCACCGGGGCCAGCCACAGGGGGAACTTACCTGCGTATTGCTCCAGCAAGAAGCCAATAAACCTTTCATGGGTACCAAGCGGTGCCCGGTGTATGATCAGAGGAGTGTCTTCTGTGTTGTCCTGCCGGGTATATTTCAGTTTAAAGCTTCTGCCCTGCGAAAAATCCACCTGGTTGGTAGCCAGTGTAAATTCCCGCCCAATCACACTGTATATCTGTACATCAATCTTCGGTCCGTAGAATGCGGCTTCATCCTGCACTTCTACAAAAGGGATGTTTGATTCCTTCAATACATTCCTGACCATTTCCTCCGTTTCAACCCACAACTCAGGTTCATTCACATACTTGATGCCCAGCTTTTCCTTTGAATGTAATGAAAGCCTCATCACATACTTATCAATACCAAAAATTTTAAAGTATTTAAGGTACATATCATTCACTGCCCTGAACTCATCATTGAACTGTTCTTTGGTACAATAAATATGCGCATCATTCATGTGCAGGCAACGGACACGCATTAGCCCGAATAACTCACCGCTTTGCTCATAACGATACACCGTTCCATATTCCGCTATGCGGTACGGCAGGTCACGGTAGCTTTTGGGTTCAGCCGCATATATCTTATGATGATGCGGGCAGTTCATGGATTTGAGATAGTACTTCTCTCCCTCCAGTTCCATCGGCGGGTACATACTATCAGCATAATAAGGCAGGGGCCCGCTGGTGATATACATACTTTCTTTTGCGATATGAGGAGTAACGACTCTCTTATAACCTGCTGCAGATTCCGTTTCCTTTGCCAGCTTTTCTAATTCTTCAATCACCACGGTTCCATTCGGCATCCACATGATCAGGCCCTGTCCTACATCATCGTCCATTGTATAAATGCCTAATTCTTTTCCCAGCTTACGATGATCCCTTTTCTTCGCTTCTTCCAGCATTTGCAGGTGTTCATCCAACTCCTTTTGAGAAGGGAAAGTGACACCATACACTCTCGTAAGCATTTTATTTTTTTCATCACCTTTCCAATAGGCGCCGGCAATGTTTGTGAGTTTGATGGCTTTTATAAGACCGGTAGCAGGGATATGCGGCCCGCGGCAGAGATCAGTAAAATTTCCCTGGGTATACAAAGTGATCTCACCATCATGCAATCCGCTTAAGAGATCGAGTTTATATTCATCCCCTTTTTTATAAAAATATTGAATGGCTTCCGGCTTGGAAATCTCCTGTCTTATAAATGAATTATTCTTTTTCGCCAGTTCATTCATCTTTTTTTCTAAAGTCCGCAGATCTTCTTCCGTTATTTTTTTATCACCCAGATCCATATCATAATAAAAACCATTATCCACCGGCGGGCCTACCCAGAATTTTACACCCGGAAACAATGACTCCACCGCCTCCGCCATCAAATGCGCTGATGAATGCCAGAAAGTGTTTTTGCCATCGGCATCACTCCATGTTAAAAGTTTCAGCGATGCATCTTCATTGATAGGACGTGAAGCATCCCATACCTGGCCATTAATAGTAGCCGCCAGCACTTTCCGGGCAAGTCCTTCTGAAATTGATTTCGCTACATCCAGTGCAGTAGATCCTTTTTCGTATTGCCTGACAGCGCCATCCGGTAATGTAATATTGATCATTGTTATAAGTAGTCCGGCTTTTTAGTCCTTAAACTTCGGGATGCAAATTTAGCGAAGTCCGGTTAAAGATGAAAGAGTATTAAGTAGCTGTGCTGGTTCATTTTCGGGTGCATTTTTTTCAACCGGCAGGTTTAAAATTAACAAACTATTGCCCGCCACTGAACTATCAATACGGACTTATTCATTAGATTTGAACTCCAATGAAAAGGATTGTACGACAGACCGCCTTGCTTCTATTAATTCTTGCCTGCCTTTTTCCCGGTAATTCTTTTTCTCAAAATGTAACCGGTATCTGGAAAGGTCATTTTACTTCGGATAATGGACAACAATACAGGTTAGAATTCCAGGTTAAGCAAAATAAAGATGGTACTCTTTCAACAATGGGAGTTTCTTATTCCTGGCAGGATGATATCCGGTTTTATGGCAAAGCCACTATGACGGGGAATTTTGTAAAAAATTCTACCAGCTTAAGAATCCGGGAAATAAAAACTATCGAATTGCAAAACCCCGGTGGCATCACCTGCATCATGAATTATAGTCTTGCTTACAGCAAATCAGGAAAGGAAGAGTTTCTTGACGGCACTTACCTGGGAAAGTATGAAATAAAGGACGGGCCTAATCTGTCCAAATGGGGCGATTGCGGAGGCGGCACTGTTTTTTTACGTAAAGTACCTACTTCGGATTTTTATATCGAACCCTTTCTACGTAATAAAAATGCACTGATAGCCGCACCCAAAAAAGATACAGTAGCGAAAAAGACAGATCCCGCATTGGTAAAGAAACCCCCTGTAACAACCAACCCGACTGTTAAAACCGGGACAAATCCTGTTATTAAACCTCCGGCTAAGCAAACCACTATCACAAAAACCAATACACCTGCAAAAATAAAACCAGATACCGCTGTAAAAAAAGATCTGCCCGTGGTAAAAAATCCTGTCCGGCAGGTGATAAATATTCCGGCCATTTTAAAACAAAGGCAGAACGAACTGATGAAATCGCTGGTAGTAACAGACGTTGATGTTACCGTGAAATTGTATGACAATGGAGAGATAGATGATGATACCATTTCTGTTTTTTTTGATAAAAAATTAATAGCCTCCAATAAAAGGCTCAGCGCCTCTCCTATTACCATCAAACTTAAACTGGATGATGAGGATACCGATCATGAACTGGTAATGGTAGCGGAGAACCTGGGACGCATTCCCCCCAATACTTCACTGATGATCGTAGAAGCCGGGGATCAGCGATTTGATATCCGCATTACTTCTACCGAACAAAAAAATGCACTGGTGCGGTTCAGGTATCAAAAACCTGCGCAACCATAATGTTTTTCCCGGCAACTTACTGTATGGAAAATTGACCGCTTCTGTAATTTTTTTGAACGCTTCGGTTATTTTCTTCTATTTTCATTCATCATGCAGCGGATTCTGGTTATAGTTATACTTCTTTGTACATTTTTCTTTGCCAGTGCGCAGAATATAAACGGCATCTGGAAGGGTAAATTAGTCATGGAGCCCGGCGGCTGCTTCCCCGTTTATAATATTGAACTACAGGTACAGGTCAGCGGAACAAAAATTATCGGCACATCGTACCATTATTCCGATACCAGTAATTATGTAAGAGAAGTTTTTGAAGGTGTCTATGATAGCGCAGCAAAGAACATGCTGATAGAAGAACAGAAAGTAGCTACTTTTCATATCCCGCCTGACTGTATTCCCTGTATAAAAAGATATTCACTGGCCTTTCATACTGATGGAAGAGAAGAACAACTGCGTGGTTCATGGACAGGTAAAACGATGGATAATAAGAGTACCTGCCCACCCGGAAGCATCGTGATGACCCGGATCCAGCAGTCGGCATTCAAGCCCCCTACACCGCCTATCCTTGAACTGCGGAAAAATGAACTGGTAAAAGAAATATTTGTGGACACCGGAAGTATCAAGCTGGATTTTTATGACAACGGGCAAATTGATGGCGATACGATATCTGTATTCGTAAATGGCACTCCGGTTGTATCTGGTAAAATGCTAACTACCAAACCTATCACAACCTATATAAGAATTGACCTGAGAAAAACGCAGCAGGAAGTGATCATGGTAGGTGAAAACCTTGGTTCTATTCCTCCTAATACCGCATTGATGATCGTAAATGCCGGTGATAAGCGCTACCAGTTATACCTTACATCTGATGAAAAAAAGAATGCATTGGTCAGGTTTATATACGAAAAACCGAAATAAATAATTATACAAACCATTAACCTGAAAAGCCGACAGTAAATCTTATTGTTCATATTTCAGGACCAATCCTAATGTTCCACATGCCCAGCCATGTGAAGCATTTGTAAAATGTAGTTCCATCAAATTATTCTCTCGCTTAAGTGCTACATCCTTTGTCCAGGTCTGACCACCATTTATTGTTTTCATGATATATCTCCCATCACCTGCATACCCTGATTGCGGGCTTACAAAATGGAGGTCGTGTAAACCTGAGTGATAGGTTTTAAAGATTTTGTTCCATGTATTTCCTCCATCAATGGTCTTGGCCAGTGAATCCGTGGACGAAATATATCCTGTACTAGCATCCGGGAAAAACACAGAACCTGGATATCGCAAGCTTTGCCCCAGGCCAGCTAATGGTAAATTTTCCCAGGTGTTACCACCATTACTAGTTTTTAAAAGCCCGTTGCCTGTCACCCATCCGGTTTGTTCGTTAATAAAATGGAGGCTTTGATAGTATTGACCAGGAGAATAATTAAGGCTTGAATAGCTGGTCCAGTTAACACCAGCATTGGTAGTTTTCCAGATCTTCTCCCCTACTGCATAAGCTACAGTTGAACTGACAAAGAAGGCGTCGAAAATATAATTATCAGTTAATGAGACACTATCAAAACTTACACCACCGTCACGGGTTAGTATGATCAGGTTCGATCCCCCTCCGCCGGCATTAAATATTGCATTATTTTCATCTCCCATCGCTATATTCACAATAATTCCACGAGACCGGTAAACCTTCTGCCAATTATTTCCACCATCAGTGGAGCGGTAAATAAAATTGCCTGCCACTAAATAGCTCATACTATTATTGATAAAAAAAATATCAAGAACATTTTCCGAGGTTCCTATCGGAATTTTTTTCCATCCGGTACCTAAGGAATCGTTCGATTCTTGTGGAGGTGTAACCTGATCATTAGGTTTTGAACAGGACATAATAGAAAAAGAGAAAAGCAAAAAAAAGAGAAGTTTCATAGAGGTAGTTTGGGTGAAGATATAGTATTGCTCTATACAAGTATATCTTTATTAGAAAAAGGAATTCTTTTCTTGCCGATATTAACTTGGATCAATAAGTTCAAACTACCTACTGTAATCAGTTTAATAAGTCTATCATTGCATTAATCAAAGATTTCTGCAACCGTACAAACTACCCTATGTTCCTTAAGTTATTCACCTCTTATTGCTTAATTCTATTTTTCCTGATCAGTTGCCAAAGAGATCCAGTCAGCAATTCCCCGGTTCCATCCTCTTCCGGGGCTGTTTTTAATATGTCTGGAATGTGCGACTTGAGTCGTTTGTATGGAAAATATGTAAGGGATAGCTTGCTTAATGATACTCATTATTTTTATACAGTAATAAATGTAATAATTCCTGGCACTTATGAAATTTATACAGATACGGTAAACGGAATTTACTTTCGCTCCACTGGGACCTTTGACTCTGTGGGCCGGAAACCTGTCAAACTCATGGGTTATGGCAAACCACTATCGACTGGGGTTAGCGAGTTTATTGTTCACTATGATTCATCCGCTTGCATGTTTAGGTTAACCACTCTTCCCAACCCTTTTGTCCCAACAAATACCGGCGATAGTACAACATTATTTTTTGGAAGCCGGGATGGATATTTTTATGCTGTTAATGCCACAAGTGGTACAGTGAAATGGCGGTATCCTATGGGCCTAACGACTACTCCTGCATTATCCGATACTGTAGTATATGCCCCTAGTTTGGACCACAATCTGTATGCACTCAATGCAAAAACCGGAAGGTTTAAATGGACTGTTTATACAGGGGGCTGGAACGGGAATGAAGTCCAGGCGCCGTTTGCTGACAATGGAAGGGTATATTTTACCTGTAACAACATGAAAGCTTACTCTATTGATACAACGCTTAGTTGCAATACTAATATCTGTTTCCCACAAACAAAATGGATTTTTACCGCCAGTAATGAGTTTTCAGGTCAAATAAACGCATCAGTTGTTAAAAATGGAACGATGTTTTTTGGTGTTGACACAACATTTTATGCAATAGAAGCTCTTTCAGGCATTGTAAAATGGAAAACCATAATTCCTGAATGGTGTGCAGGCAACAGCCCTTCAGTAATAGATGGTGTTGTATATCTAACCGGTGGTGTAAACGCAGTATATGCGCTAAATGCCCAGACCGGCCATCAAATTTGGAAATATACTATTCCTTTAGCCTTAAACGGAGGTACAAAATTTTCATCCCCTACAGTAGCCAATGGTACCGTTTATTTCGCATTGGATTCGCTTGCGTTTGTCACTGGCCAGCTATGTGCCTTAGATGCCGCGAGTGGCATGCTTAAATGGAAATCTAAGATTGAGTTTTTAGAATCAACTCACAGATTTTATCCTGTAACCGGGAATGGACTGGTTTATTGTCCTAGTTATGATGGCTACATAAACGCATGGGATGCAACCAATGGCAGATTAATGTGGCGGCATCCTATACCAGAAGGCGCTAGCAATCCTGTTGTCGTTAAGAATATAATTTATGTTGGTTCTCATCTGGGTCACATTTATGCAATAAATGCAGTATCAGGGAATTTAATTTGGAAAAAGAAGATAGCAGGTGCAACCAACACTTCTGGTATAGCAGTAACTGATTTTAGAGGCAATGTATATCATTCAGGAGAATCGGGCCATCAGGATTAGAAATCTTATTCTATCCATATTAATAAATTTCTCAAAATTTCGAATCAAAATAAAACAATGAGAAGATTGAAATGTATCGTAAAAGTCATGGTAGTCGCTGTACTTATACCGACAACCTTCTGCTGCAATAAAGTTAATGATACCCAGAATCCAACAATTACAGTAAGTACTATGGCAGGAAGCACAAAAGGCTTTGCGGATGGCAGTGGGAACATCGCACAATTTTATTCCCCTGCTGGTGTGTGCGTTGATGCGTTGGGAAATGTTTACGTGGCAGATAAGGATAATGACATGATTCGAAAAATCTCCCCATCAGGTATGGTCAGCACTCTTGCAGGTAGTTCCAGAGGCTATGCAGATGGCAGCGCAAGTACTGCAAAATTTTTTGCCCCTACAGGGGTATGCGTGGATCTAGATGGAAATGTTTATGTGGCAGATATGTCTAATCACAGAATCCGCAAAATCACGCCAAACGGTGTAGTGAGTACCCTGGCAGGCAGTTCACCGGGCTTCGCGGAAGGCAGTGGAAGCGCTGCTAAATTTTATTATCCAGTCGGGTTATGTGTCGATCTGCTGGGTAATATATATGTTGCAGAGGAGTTTAATAACAGGATACGCAAAATCACGCCGGCCGGTGTGGTAAGTACGTTTGCAGGAAGCGGCGGAGGAAATGCAGACGGTAATGCAAGCACCGCAAAATTTAATAATCCTACAGGGATATGCATAGATCTCCAGGGGAATTTCTATGTGACAGACTACTCCAGTAACAGAATCCGTAAAATAACCCCTGCCGGTATGGTCAGCACTCTTGCAGGCAGTACAGAAGGGTTCGCAGATGGAACCGGAACCGCTGCACTCTTTGACCATCCCTTCGGACTTTGTGTAGATAAACAAGGGAATATTTATATCGCAGATATGTGGAATTCAAAAATCCGAAAAATCACTCCAGTTGGCGAGGTAAGTACATTTACAGGGAGCGTATCCGGTTCCGTAGATGGCAACTTAAACACTGCGCTATTTGGTAGTCCCTGTGGCATCTGCATTGATTCTAACGGAGATCTTTATATAGTAGATGCTACTCACCACAAAATCCGCAAGATTGATTTTAAATAGAGGTTTTAATGGTGGCAAAAAATGTAATTCGAATTTTTTAATTTAATCCATAATAATGCGTACCCCTGATCTTCGTCTTTGCCTGTTGGCATTGTCTTTCATTCCAGTTTTAGCTTCAGCCAAAAAAATTACAAAATCCACACAGGAATTTGAGTGGAGCACGGCAAGATTAACTAACGGCGCCAGCCTCTAATTGCATACTTAATAAGGTGGAGACATAGTATTGACTGAGAATCAGGCTTTCAAAATCATGCTTTAATTGATTTTACGTTGCCGCGTATCCCCACCAGGACAAAAAGAACCCGTCAAACTTATGTTTGACGGGTTCTTTTTATAGTTGCAATTTTTTATGCTAAAATCCCCGCTGCTGTGTTCCTCTTGGTTGCGGCAATTCTTTTCTCGGTAGTTTTTCATCCCGTTGTGCCGTGTTATAAACAAAAGCCGCAACAATAGTAGCGATCTGCTTCAGGTCATCTGCTATCAAGTGATCATACGAATCCATATTGGTATGGTGTGTACGGGTATCATATTCTATCTCATCCTGTATAAATTGAAAACCCGGAAGCCCCACTGCATCAAATGACTGGTGATCGGTGCCACCCGTATTGGATATAGTTATTGTTTTTGCACCAAGATCATTGAACGGCTGCAGCCATTGAGCAAAAATATCTTTTACCTTATCATTACCCTGCAGGTAAATACCCCTTACTTTTCCCGTACCATTGTCTATATTAAAATACGAGGAGAATTTTGCATGTTCCGGTTTTAGTTCCATCGTAGCCGGATCAGCAAAATGATTTTTTACATATCCCCTTGAACCCAGTAAACCCTGCTCTTCACCATTCCACAATGCTATGCGGATAGTACGGCGGGGTTTTATTCCCAGTGTTTTTAAAATACGGATAGCCTCCATCATTACCGAACAGCCTGCGGCGTTATCAGTAGCGCCGGTGGCTCCCTGCCAGCTATCCAGGTGTCCGCCGAGCATAACGACTTCTTCCTTTAAAGAAGGATCTGTTCCTTTTATTTCCGCGATCACATTATACCCTTTTGTATCCCTGGCACTCAGAGATGTTTTTACTTCCGTTTCTATCTTTACGGGTATGCCTGCTTTTGCTAACCTGCAAATGGTCATGTAATCTTCAAAAGCCACCATGATATCTAAAAAGTTATCGGGTGATGTGGCAGCATAAGCACCGCCGCCCTGTACAAATAAAGTTCCGTCATGTCCTCGCGGGCTTGTGCTTAAAACGGCAACAGCTCCTTCTTTATCCGCCATTTCTTTTAATTTATTAACGAGTTGTGCGGGTCCCTGGCTGCGTTGAAACTGTTCACGCCGCCGACGCATTTCGGCTGTATCGCCTCCGCCTTGCTGGCGTGGTTGCTGTGGTTTTGCGTTAGCCATTTTATCCAGCTCTTCATCTGTATAGCGGCCGGCATCTGCTTTGAAAGTTTGTTTCAGCGTATCCGTTCTGTTCATGATAAGTATTTTTCCTTTCAGCTTACCACGGTATTGTTCCAGTTCAACAGAATCTTTAGCTGTGATCAGCAATACTTCCGCATTCTGCAAACCATTGGTTCCCTTTGTCCATGTTTTGGGAAATGCTATCAATGGACGATAGTAAGGCGCTGTCATGGCAACATAGCTTTTTTGCAGTTCCCAGCTTTTGCCAAATTCACCCCATGGTTCCAGCGATGCATTTTCTAAGCCCCATTTTTTTAATTCGGTGATAGCCCAGTTGGCTGCGCGGTCATAACCGGGAGATTTGGTAAGTCTCGGACCGCTAACATCAGTAAGTTGAAAAGCGATGTCCATTACTTTGGAATTGTTCAGCCCTTCATTCCTGATCTTATTCATCATATCTGTGTCCACTTTTTCCTGTGCGGATACAAAACCGGCAATAAAAATTAATAAAAGAACAATAGCAGATTTTCTCATGTGTATAATTTTTTGGAAGCCGGAAGTTAATGGTTTTCCTGTTTGACAGTCCGGAGAAATGATGAATGGGGTATGGTTTTATCAAAACAAATACCTTGTTGCGGGTATTTCATGATAACTTAATGATGTTCACCTTTACCAGTCAGCCAACTACTCATTTAAAATTTTATTCATGCAAAACAAATATTTTTTCACTGCGATGATCATCTCTATGACTTTACAGGCCTGTGATTCCAAAACGAAATCCATTTCCCTGCCCCAGCCGCCCGCTTCAGTAAAGGCAGTGCTTGATGAACTAAAAGGTAAAAAATACCAGGTTGAAAAAGCAGGTACTCATAGTGTTTTTGAAAACGACAAAGGAATTGAATGGCTGGAACCGAAAGAGGAAAATAAATTCGAAAAACAAATAGTTGATGAAGAAAAGACCCTCCAGCTTGATTTTGTAAATGATACCGCTGTTACAGTCACCGCCAAAGACAAAACATACAGTGGCACCTACAAAGCGGATGATATAGTAAAAGAGGACGAGAAGCCCGGTATTAAACTCCGTATCTCCTATATAAATGAAGAATTCAAATTCGGTGATGGCCCGGCCACGGAAGTTACTTATACTTACCTGGTGGAAGGCATCAGCGACAAGAGCCTTCTACTGGAAACGCCAAGAAGTATGAACAGGCGAAAGATTGTGGTGTTGATGAATAAAATGTGATAGTACGACATTACTTTTTGCCCGTAGTATCTGCCTGTACAAAGTTGATGGTATCCCTGGGTCCGCCACATTCCAGCATCTTGCTTTTATATTTAGGGTGCATAGTACCCAGGTAAGGGTTGCGTACCGCGTTACTGGAGCTGAGCCAATAACCTGGAATTTCGTCATTAAATGCCATAGGACATTCCTGGTAATATATCTTTCCCTGGTCATATTTCACCGTAATGAAAAGTGTGCGGAGATTGTCTGTAAGGCTATTTAATGCTTCCCTTTTTTTATCAAGAGCGGGTTGCTGAAGTATATTATCTGTCTCAGCTTTTGAATTGGCCAGGAAGGCTAAAGATGTTTCATAGATCAGGGTGTCTTTTTGCAATTCATTTATCCTTAGATGATCAAGGGTCGTCTTTAGTTGTGACGCATATTTATTTACCAGGGAAGTATCCCAATTGACAAAAGCTTCTGTCATGCTGTAATACGCATGTAAAACTGAATCTATAGACCGGTTGAAGTCGGGGCTATGCTTACTTACAGAAACAGGCACGGGCTTAGGCCCCTTATCAGGACTCTTTCTGCCCCGGAAGTAAAAGAACCAGATATACCCAATAAACAGTAACAGTAAAATGCCGAGAATGCCTAAAATCTTCTTCATTTAGTTAAAAAATTTCATGCTAAGATAATCATCAATGGCCGCAAGTTTTAATCCTTTATTTTTGCGGTCTGAAAACGTGAATAGTGAATGGTCAAAAGTGAATATGAGACTCCAAAAAAACAGATTTTCTTTTAACTAAAAACTTGTTACCCATATAACCTATGTTATGTTCTTGCAATTAAATCATCAAAAATTACAGATTTATTCTGTATCCCGGCAATTTGTGCTGGAATGCTACAAGCTTACCAAATCACTGCCTTCGGATGAAAAATTTGGCATGATAAGCCAGATAAGAAGAGCGGCTTTATCAGTTCACCTAAATATTGCTGAAAGAGCATCAAGAAAGTCAGAAGCGGAGCGAAAAAGGTATTTTGAGATTTCAAGAGGCTCAGTTGTAGAAATAGATGCCGCCTTAGATGTAGCTAATGACCTGGAATACCTGTCAGTAATTGATACAACCAAATTGGGTGAAACCATGATCTCTTGCTTCAAATTACTTACAGGCCTGATCAAATAAGACTCTAAACATTCACCATTCACTATTTACTATTCACTATTCATTTTATGCTGGCAGGATTTCAAAATGTAACATTCGAATTTGGTGCGAGAGCTATTGTGGAAGAAGCCACATGGCATATTCAACCTGGTGAACGGATTGGCCTGATCGGCTACAACGGGACGGGAAAATCCACTTTATTAAAGCTATTGGTAGGCGAATACCAGCCCTCAAAAGGAACGGTAGAAAGAAGCCGTACCACCAGCATCGGGTATTTGCACCAGGACCTGTTAAGTTTTGATACTAATGATTCTATCCTACAGGTAGCCATGAGTGCTTTTGAAAGGGTACTTCAACTAGAAAAAGAAATTGAAGAGATCGGCAAAGAGTTAGAAAAAACAGGTGATGAAAAAACCCTGCATGAATATACTGATCGCCTGCATGAATTAGAAACGCTTGGCGGTTATAATATTCATCATAAAACAGAAGAAGTATTGCAGGGGCTGGGCTTTGAGAATGCTGCTTTGCAAAGGCCTTATAAAGAATTCAGCGGTGGATGGCGGATGAGGGTGTTGCTGGCGAAAATGATATTGCAGCAGCCTGATCTTTTGTTGTTGGATGAACCTACCAACCACCTTGACCTTCCTTCTATCGAATGGCTGGAAAAATATTTATTGCATTACCAGGGATCGGTGGTGATCGTAAGCCATGATAAATATTTCCTGAATCGAATGGTGACCAAGATCGTTGAAGTGTACCAGCAGGAATTACATATCTACAATGGCAACTATGATTATTATGAAAAAGAAAAAGCCATCAGGGTAGAAATGCAGCAAAAGGCGTATGAAAACCAACAGGACTATATTCGCCAGAATGAACGCTTGGTAGAACGATTCAGGGCAAAAGCCAGTAAGGCAGCCATGGCGCAAAGTATCATGAAAAAATTAGACAAGCTGGATCGTATAGAAGATGCAGAAATAGAGCGACCGAATATCAGGATCAATTTCCGTGTGGATAAAACACCGGGAAGGGTGCTGGTAGAATTGAAACATGTTTCCAAAGCATTTGGAGAAAATGTGATCATTGAAAATTCATCTGTTGAAATTGACAGGGGCGATAAGATCGCGTTGATCGGCGCCAACGGAAAAGGTAAATCAACATTGCTCCGCATTATCGCCGGCGTAGAAAATTTCAGCAAAGGCGAAAGAAAATGGGGACATAACGTTGAAGAAAGTTTTTATGCGCAACACCAGTTGGAAGCATTGAACGTAAACAATACCATTCTTGATGAAATGAAAGAATGTGGCAGCCAGATGAATGAACTGGAACTACGTGGCCTGCTGGGTTGTTTTTTATTCAGTGGTGATGATTCGGATAAAAAGATCAAAATATTAAGTGGTGGAGAAAAAGCAAGAGTAGCATTGGCAAAAACGATTGTCAGCAAAGCCAACTTCCTGATGCTGGATGAACCGACCAACCACCTTGACATGCACAGCTGCGACCTGCTGATAGATGCGTTGACCAAATATGAAGGCAGTATGATCCTTGTAAGCCATGATCGTTACTTTGTTTCTAAAACAGCCAATAAAATATGGGAGATCATTGATCATGAAATAAAAGAATTCAAAGGCGGCTATGAGGAATATGTAGCATGGAAAGAAAGGATGGCGAAACAGGAAAAGGAACAAGCAGCAAAGGACAAGGCACAAGGAACAAGGGACAAGGAACAAGGAGGAAAGAATAAAAAATCAGAAGCCGGAAGTCAGAAGCCGGAAGTCGGAAAGCAGAAGACCGAAAAGCCGAACGAATCAAAGGGTTCAAATCAGGCATCCGGTATCCGGCATCACTCTTCTCCTCCTATTAATAAAGACGATAAAAAAGAACTGCAAAAGCAGCAAAAAATATTTCAGCAACTGGAAGAAAGAATAGCAACACTGAATAAAAAGAAAAGTGAACTGGAGGCCTCGTTGGTTGATCCGGCTATTTATTCTGATAAAACAAAATTCGTACAGGCCGAATCAGATTATAAAAAGTCAGGTGATGAGTTAGCTAAACTTAATGCTGAATACGAAAAAGTATTTGAAACCATTATGCAACTGGAGGCCAAACAATAGCCACTTAATTACCTTAATAAGGATTTCATCGTCATACAATACCTTGCTCCGGTAGAAACGTGATTTTTTATTTAAACGGCCGTTCCCATTAATTTGGAACGGTCTTTTTTATATAAACCTTATTCGCTGCAACAAAAGGGTTGTAAATTGTGTTAATTCAGCAATCACAACTATTCTCCATTTACTAAATAAAGTTATTGACCTGGTGAAAATTCGGATATTCATTTTCCTGCTCTTTTTTCCTTTTTTTACAGCGGGCCAGTCTCCGGCTGGCCGGCCAAAGATTGGTCTTACATTGAGCGGTGGAGGCGCCAAAGGCCTGGCTCACATGGGCATTTTGAAAGCGATTGATTCAGCAGGATTAAAAATAGATTACATTACAGGCACCAGCATGGGCGCCATTATCGGAAGCCTCTATGCAGTGGGTTATTCTGCAGACACACTGATCACCATTTCCCGTGTATTTGAGTGGGAGTCTTTGTTACGCAACCAGGACAATCTTCGCACACTTTTAATGGAAGAGAAAGACGAAGCTTCCAAATACGTGATAGAGCTCCCATGGATCAACCATCGCTTTAATTTATCAACCGGTCTTTTGGAAGGACAAGAGCTATGGTTCAAATTCGCAGAATTGTTTTTTCCTGTTTATAACATCAAAGATTTTTCGAAATTCAGTATTCCCTTCCGCTGTATCAGTACAGATGTAGGTAGCGGTGAAGCCGTGGTGATGCAAAACGGCGAGATCATCACCGCAGTCAGGTCAAGTATGGCCATTCCTTCTGTTTTTACTGCTGTTGACTATGATAACCAGCAGTTGGTTGACGGAGGCATTGTGCGGAATTTTCCTGTCAAAGACGTAAAAGAGATGGGCGCTGATTTTGTGATTGGCAGTAACGTAGCACAGGGACTGCTGCCTTCGGATAAAGTAAAAAATATATTCCAGATATTACTACAGGTCGCTTTCTACCGCGAAGGAGAAGATGCTAAAAAAGAAATACCTCTTTGTGACATATACATTCCCTTTGACCTGGATAAATACAATATGGGCAGTTTTGGTGATGCGGAAGAAATAGTACAAAAAGGACTGGAAGAAGGCAGGAAATTATACCCGCGTTTTAAAGCGCTGGCTGATTCACTGGATGCCTTATATGGCAAACAAACAGTAATCAAAGATCGCTTACCGCAGGTCGGTAAGCTGACATTGTCTTCCATAGATATAACCGGATTAATGAAAACTACCCGTAGCTTTTTTATTCATACCATGGACCTTGAGACCAATATACCTTATACTGCTAAAGAACTGGCAGATAAAGTAAGAAGGGCTTTTGGTACACGTTACTATAAAAGAATTACCTATACATTGCAGCCAAAAGAAGATGGCACCTGCCATATTAATTTTTATGTACAGGAAAATGCATTGACGTTTGCCAAGATCGGGTTGCATTACAGTCGTTTTTCAGGTATCGGGCTAATCGGCAATTTTACCAGCAGGAACCTGCTGACAACTAATTCGCGTAGCCTGGTCAGCATTAACCTTGGTGAAAGTTTCCGGCTGAAGGCTGAACATCTGCAATACATAGGCCGCCTGAAGAATTTTGCCCTGACAGTAAAAACGCAATTTGACCGTTTTGATTTTATCACTTATAATCAATTTAAGCAGAACGGTATTTACAAACAGAATTACTGGATAGTGGATGAACGCCTTCATTATTCCTCCAACCGGAATTTCACAATAGGGATCGGCCACCGCTTTGAATGGCTGAAATATAATCCAACGATAACACCTGAACTCGCCGTTAAAGGAAGAAGCCAGTTCTCCACCATGTTTGCTTATATTAATCATCATACACTTGACCGGAATATTTTTCCGACCAGGGGTATTAAGATAGAAGCGGAAGGGGGACGTACAGCCCGCCAGCATCTGAAGATAAATTTTTTGATCAATGGCCTGCCGCCAACCGATCCGGATTCCATCAAGGCTGGCAATAAACCATTTTTTTATACTACGTTGTCGGCAGAAGGTTACCTGCCCGTCAATACAAAGACAACCGCTTTTTTGATGGGACAGAGCGGGATCAACTTTAATTATTCTAATAACCTAATCAATGAATTTGTGGTGGGAGGTATGGTAAAACTTTTCCGGCACCAGGTTGTATTTGCCGGTTTACAGGAGGGTTCAGTATATAGTGCGGCCTACGCCTCCGTGCAGGCGGGAATACGCAGACAGTTATTCAATAATGTTTACCTTACCGGCAGGGCAAATGTGTTGTTCAATAACTTTATCAGCAAGAGTGTTTTTTTTAATGCCCGGGATCTCTATTCAGGCTATGCCCTTACTTTTTCTTATAATTTCGCATTGGGGCCGCTCGATCTGAGCTTAATGTACAGTGACCAAACAGGCAAAATCCAGACATTTATAAATCTGGGGATACCATTTTAGTTGCATTGCAAAGCAGCTTTGTGTAAAAAGAAGAACAGTCAAAAGTTGAAAACTTTTCTTGCAACGCGGTAGTAAACATTCGTAACTTTTGTGCTTACAAAACGAAGTCCATGAAATCAAAATTGTCTGCACTTACAGGCCTGGCATTCCTGGCCGCTTTGCTTGCTTTTAGGGTTAAACAGAAACATGAACTATCATCCCGCTTTTCTGTTACTTCACCAATAAAGAAGAATATTATCCGGTGCAGTCCCGACTGGGAATTACTAAAAGACTGGATAGAAGAAGTTGACATACCCCCTATTCCAGGCGCAGGTATTTATAAATGGACCATTAGTACAAATGCTGACAGTGCCCAGTTTTATTTTGACCAGGGCATTAATATGTACTATAGTTTTCACATCATTGAAGCAATGGCCTCATTTAAAAAAGCAGCGCGGCTTGACCCGGCTGCTGCGATGCTGCCATGGGCACAGGCACTGGCGTACGGGCCCAATATCAATGATCTTGGATATGCTGCCTCTCCTGATGCACTGGCGGCTACTGCCAAAGCCATTGAATTATCTGATCGCTGTTCCGATAAAGAAAAGGCATTGATAAAAGCGATGGAAGTTCGTTATTCTGCCGATTCAACACAAAGCAGGGAAAAACTAAACCAGTTGTATGTTGATAAAATGAAAGAAGCTCATGATAAATATCCTGATGATGCTGACATCACTGCATTATATGCCGATGCACTGATGCTCCAGCATCCCTGGGATCTTTGGAAAATTGACGGAACACCAAAACCCTGGACACCGCTTATTCGTGAAGTATTGGAAAAGCTATTAGCCGAAACGCCCAATCATCCCGGCGCCAATCATTATTACATTCATGTGATGGAGCCATCTCCTTATGCAGCCAAAGCATTGCCGAGTGCCGATCGTCTGGGCAATTTGACTCCCGGTCTTTCTCATACCGTTCACATGCCTTCGCATATTTATTTGCGTACAGGCTTGTATGATAAAGGAACCAGGGTGAATGAAAATGCAGTCAACAGTTATAAAAAAACCATTCCACTATTTGCACCGGTTACCGGCGCTGATTTTCTTTATATCATTCACAATCTTCACATGCAAACGAATAATGCCATGCTTGGAGGAAGATCAGCCTATTCTGTTAAGTCCGCATTGGAAACGGTTAATAGCATCCCCAAAGATTACCTGGCCATACCCGGGGCTATGGGCAATTATATCCAATACATTTATATGACTCCTGTATTAGTGGATATTCGTTTTGGAAGGTGGGATCATTTATTACAAGTCCCGAAACCGGAAGCATTCATGATTTATGCAAATGTGCTGTATCATTTTGGCAGAGGCATAGCGTTGGCGCAACAGTCAAAACTTACCGAGGCCCGTCATGAACTGTTAAAAATACAGGAGCTGATGAAAGACAGCATTCTTGCAATACCATTTATTCCATTTTCACCTGCAATAGATGGTGCTGTTGTAGCCGAAAATATTTTATCAGGAACTATTGCGTTAAACGAAAAAGACTATTTTTCAGCTATAACTGCTTTTGAGAAGGCTGTAACAAAGGAAGAGAATATGGTTTACAATGAACCCCGGGACTGGATATTAAATCCCCGTCATTATTTCGGCAATGCATTATTGAAGGCGGGCAAATGGAAAGATGCGGAGAAAGCATTTTTAGTTGACCTCAAAAACAATAATGAAAATGGATGGGCTTTGTATGGATTGTATCAAAGTCTGACAAGTCAAAATAAAAAAATGGAAGCGGATAAGCTGTTGCTGAGGTTTAAGAAAACATTTGGTAAGGCAGATGTGAAATTAAAGGGTTCTGTTTTTTAAAATCGGTTGCCCCTAAAAATTGAATACCGAAATCTATCTTTTCTGGTATCGGAGTATAAACTGCAATGGTCAGACCTGATTCATGAACTCATACTGACATATACAATTTTATTCCGTTTTCTGTTGAACCTATTTACTAGAGTTTTTATTACTTTTTATCAGCATTAAGCCAAACTACTTTCTGTTCCGACTTGTGATCTTGCCCGATAATATCCTTGTATAATTCTGGTCTTCTCGCTTTTATATATCGGCGCCCGCCTGCCTGGAAAAGTTTTTCAGGGATAATCGTAGCCGTTACGAAACTGTCATCGAAAGAACGGCATTCAGCAAGTACATCTCCAAAAGGATCAATAATCATTGAACAACCATTTTTTACCTGGTCATCGTCCATCCCTATTGGATTTGAAAAAATTGCATAGATAGCATTGTCGTAAGCTCTTGCCGGCAACCATTTCATCAACCACTCCCGTCCTTTCATACCATCAAATTCCAAACGTAAAGAAGTGGGATCATTTTCGCGGTTTTTCCAAAGTTCAGGATCAACAAAACCAGCCCCCGGACGTGTGGAGGGTGTACACATAGTTACGTGTGGCATGAAAATAATATCCGCTCCCAAAAGAGCAGTAGCTCTTACATTTTCGATAATATTGTTGTCGTAACAAATAAGAATTCCGCATTTCCATCCATAGATTTCAAAAACACAGTACTGATCCCCTGGAGTTAAATAAGGATTAATAAAAGGATGCAACTTTCTAAACTTTGCAACCAGCCCGTTTTTATCAACGCAGACATACGCTTTGAACAAATTACCGTTGCTGTCTTTTTCAAAAAGTCCTGCTAAAATAACTATAGTATGCCTGCCAGCGATCCTGGTAAGTTCCCGGATACTTTCTCCCCCTGGTATAAACTCTGCCAATTCCAGCATTTGTTCTTTTGAAAGATGCCTCGCAAATGTATAACCGGTAATAGAACATTCGTGAAAAGCGATTATGTCTGATCCCTCACTTGCTGCTTTTTGAGAAAGGCTTTCAATAACAGAAAGGTTATAGGCTTTATCACCACTCCTGTTTTCAAATTGAGCTGTTGAAATTTTTATTTTATCCATTTCTGGTTTCTTAAAAGAGATAAACTTTTCGCATCGGCGATGGAAGAGAATTTCTGTTTCTACACGGGGTGGGCATTAAGAATTCAAAGCTGGTTTCGTACAGTAATAATTTGTATGGGTTATGCCCGTTGCTGATCTTTAAGAAATTAATCTCGTGTTAGATAATCACACATGACTCCCTTTCACAAAATCACTTACCAGATAACTGATCAGTTTTCCACTGGTCGCGTCTGTTCTTCCATCAGATAATCTTGTAGCTCCTTCGCAGATATGGAGATAAGCGGGTTTAACATCCGCAGCAGCAAAAGAAACGTATTGCCGCGCATGTATTGGCAGAATACCTACGGGTGTCATAGCGCTGCTGAGTGTATTCTGGATGCCATCAATGTCTATATCTATACCGGTCAATGTATCTTCTGTAAAACCGGTGGCATGCGCGACAGCCTGGATAAATGTTCTTTTTTCATGCACAAATATGTCTTCAAACGTAATGCAATCAATAAAAGGATTATTCACCATATCCACCCACACATTCTGTGGCAAATAATTTTCATGCAATCCAACTATGCAATACTTCTGCAAATAACCATCCTCTTCCGCATAGCGAAAAGCATTGCCGCTATGTCGTCCTTCCATGGGGCGATAATCAGCATGGGCATCCAGGTTGATGCAATTGATCTGTGCTAAGGAAGTGATACCTGCCTTATACCATCCTTTAGCGGCACCTTTTATTAATGGATATGAATTGTTATGTCCGCCACCAACAACGATAGGTATTTTCTTCGCTGCCGTGATCAGTTTCGCCAAATGCTCCACTTCATCATCAATCGCATTGACCGCATGGCGATAGGCTTCTATTTTCTCCTCCTCTCCCCTTGCCGTAGTATCTATCAGGTATTCGATATCACCAAAATCAAAATGCCCGATCAGTAATACTTCACCTCCGTCAAAAAAATCATTGCTCTGGATATTCAGAAAGCTTTGCAGGAATGGAATCCATAATGTATCCGTGCCGCCAATACCAAAATTTCCTTTGGCGCCAAGGTCTTCCGGTATGCCAAATAAAACATATTTGGCCGCAGATACTGCCAGCGACTTTTCAATATTGCCGGAATCAATCACAGTAAGTAATCTTTCTCCCAGCTTTGTTTCAAAACGGCGAAGTTTGGTTAGTGAAAGCACATCCTGTTTGGTATATATCTTCAGGTGTTGCATGGCACTTATTTTCGGTTCACCTGGCTGAACCATTGTGGTAGTATTTTCCATTGGCAATGGGTTATTGTTTTCTAAAGTTATGGTTTTGTTTTTGACTTTTAGCGCAGAGAAATGAGCTAATAAGTTTTCGCAGAGAATCTCAGCGTTAACTCTGCGTTCTCCTGTTCTCTGCAATAGAATATTCGCATGCCAATCTTTTTATTCACAATTTTCAGAATATCGTTCTCTAAAGCTATGAGATTATTTTTATTCCAAGCCAAGCAAAATATTTTTAAATTTCTCTCTCCTTTTCCAGGGAACCTGGTGGTCGGCTCCTCTCAGCGTATCAGCAGTAAAGGAAGCGGCATTCACCATCATCTTTTTACCATAAGCGATATTCTCAATAGACACCCAGGTGTCTTTATCTCCATGAACGAACAGCACATTAGCAGTGATTTTGTCCAGGTCTTTCGCCAATGGCTTCAGGTCTTCTTTTAAATACAGCAGTTCCGTATTAGATGGCTGAAAGGACCCGGGCAGAAACCAAAATAATGGCTTTTTATCCATGATATGCCGCCAGGTTTCTTTCTTTTCCAGCGCCGGATCAAGGGCGCCTGATGCAATCATTACTATTTTAAAAAGCCCCGGAGCATCCGCTGCCAGTTTAGCTACCATCGGTCCACCATAAGAATGTCCGCATAAGAACATAGGCTGATCTGTCTTTAGCTTTTGCAAAACAGGTAAAATAAGTTTGCATTGTTCCTGCAGGTGCATGGCATCACCAAAATCACTATAGCCGAAACCGGGCCTGTCAAAACTGATGATCCGGAATTTTTTTCGCAGATCTTTATCCCACATGTACTTCATATAATGAAACCAGCTACCGGGAGAACCATGTATAAAAACAAGTGAAGGAAGCGTATCGCTTCCGGTCATAGCATAATGAATATGACGGTTATCAATTAGTGTATCAACTATCTGCAGCGGTACATTTTTACTTTTAAAAACCCGTTCCGCTTTTTTATCACTCCATCGCATTTTTGAAATAACGCAACGACAAAGTAACAAAGTAATAAAAATGACAACCAGCGAAATTATAACTACTTTCTTCATTACTTATTATTGATATTTTTTTCACGCAGCGTTCGCAACGATCAGGTGGCACAACGTAATTTGTTTGCGTTCGCCGCTTCTTTGCGAACGCTGCGTAAAACCGTACCTACAATCCTATCTTCTCATTCACCACTTTTAGTATTTGTTCTTCCAGTACTCTTGTTTTATCCTCTATCTCTTTACCCTTTGCTATAACATTTCCCACGAACGCCTTATCATTGTAACCCGCAGCATTGATCCGCACATTCATAAATGCCCCCATCACTGAACTCCTGGCACATAGAGCGCCGACACCTGCATCCGAAACAGAATTAGGATTACCCGTTTCTGCCATTGCTTTGATCACTTCCATGCTACCATAAGCGGCCTGCATTACTTTAAACGGAATCTCAATGGCGAATTTAGTAGCGTCCTGTATCGCTTTTAAACGAATAGTTTTTTCTTCCTCCGTTGATTTTGGTAAACTAAAAGCCAGCATGATCTGGTTGAAAGCTTTTGTATCCTGGTCAACTAATCGTAATAATTCATTTTTGTACTGCTCCCCTTTCTCCGCCCAGTTACTGAACTCTTCCCATCTTTCATCCCATCCCTTTTTATGCGAAGAAAGATTGGCTACCATATTTGCTAATGAAATACCCAGCGAACCAACATACGCCGCAATAGAACCGCCACCGGGAGCAGGGCTTTCGCTGGCAGTCTCATCCGCAAAATCACTTAAGCTCATACTTACTAATTTTCTATCCGCTTTATCTTTCAATAAATATTCAATGATTCTTTCTTCCGGTCTGAAAGTCGCCAGTTCATCCAGCCCCATTGACTTCACGGCTATCTTGACCAGTTCTTTTTCTGATACGCCGGTTGAGCGTTGCTGTTTGCGTAAAAAGTATTTACCTGCATCCGTTAATGACTTTAAGGGAACCAACCCTACCAGTTCACTACCAGTAACACGGATACCTCTTGCTTCCGCCTTCCTGCATACTTCATCAAATGCGACATGAACAGGTGTTACATTGATATTAGTAAGGTTGATACTTATCTGTGCAATACCATATTCTTCAATATACCAACCGATCGCTTTCACGGATTTCAGCGAACCGGGCTTATTCACCTTCACCCCATTCTCAACAATATTTCTTCCCGCTTCCCGCACATCAAAGGCGATCGCATTAGCTCTTCTAGTAGATGTAGTATTGAGATTAACGTTGTACGCCACGAGAAAATCTCTCGCACCGATAACCGTGCCGCCGCGTTTGGCATCAAACTCCGCCGGACCAAAATCAGGTTTCCATTGCGGGTCTTTTATTTTTTTGAAAAAACCTTCATACTCTCCCGCCCTGATGACGGATAAATTATTGCGGTTCTTATCTGGCTGCGCCGCTTCATATAAGTAAACAGGCAATTGCAATTCTTCTCCTACCCTTTTGGCTAACTGCTGAGCATACTTTGCCGTTTCTTCCATGGATATATTTGAAATGGGTATCAGCGGGCAAACATCCGTTGCGCCCATTCGTGGATGTTCGCCTTTATGTTTGCTCATGTCAATCAACTCACCTGCTTTTTTTATCGCTAAAAAAGCAGCATTAACTACTGCTTCGGGATTACCGACAAAGGTGACGACAGTACGATTGGTGGCTTTGCCCGGATCTACATTCAGTAACCTCACGCCTTCTACTGATTCTATCTGGTCGGTGATCTGTTTAATAACATTCAGGTCATTCCCTTCGCTGAAATTGGGAACACATTCGATGATCTGTTGCATGTGGTTCAGATTTGGATGCTAAGATATTGTTTGTAAAGGGAAATTGAATAACGGTGATTTTTATTTGCCGGCTGCATTATTACTAGCATCGGCTGTTGTGTCACTCACTTCATCGTTCTGTTCTCTATTCAGCAATTATCAAACACTCCGTCATGTCCCATCGGGACATCTCGTGGTAACCAATCATAATGAATGTTCAAAACGTTCCATCGGAACGTTTGGTGCTATCCTTCGTCTGAATAAAATGCACCATGCGTTCCTAAGGAACGCTCCTAAAACCGAAACATTCATTCTACCCACGAGGCGTTCCCATGGAACGCAGATAATCTGTGATTATTAATAAAGACGCCATCGGTGCCGGTAAAATGTCCCACCAGGACATTTCGTGGGTAACTATCAATAACGAATGCTGAAAACGTTCCATCGGAACGTCTCGTGCTATCCTTATCCCGAACTATTTGCACCATGCGTCCCTATGGGACGCTCCCCAACCCGAAACTTTCATTCTACCCACGAGGCGTTCCGATGGAACGCGGACAAAATCCCTAACTATTTTATCTACACACGATGTGTTCCGCTGGAACGCAGATAATCTCTGATTATTAATAAAGATACCGTCGTTACCGGTACAATGTCCCATCGGGACATCTGGCGGGTAACTATCAATAACAAATGTTCAAAACGTTCCAGCGGAACGTTTGGTGCTCTTCTTCACTCGAACAACATGCACCATGCGTTCCTAAAGAACGCTCTTTAATCCGAAACGTTTTTTCTACCCACTACCGACGAGGCGTTCCGATGGAACGCAGATAATCTCTGATTATTAATAACGACTCCATCGGTAACGGTACAATGTCACATCGGGACATCTCGTGGGTAACTGTCAATAACGAACGTTCAAAACGTTCTGTCGGAACGTTTGGTGCTCTTCTTCACTCGAACAACATGCACCATGCGTTCCTAAGGAACGCTCCTGAACCCCATACATCCATTCTGCACACGAGGCGTTCCGATGGAACGCAGATAATCTCTGATTATTAATAAAGATACCATCAGTACCGGTACAATGTCCCATCGGGACATCTCGTGGGTAACCGATCCTAACGACTGTTCAAAACGTTCCATCGGAACGTCTCGTGCTATCCTTATCCCGAACTATTTGCACCATGCGTCCCTATGGGACGCTCCCCAACCCGAAACTTTCATTCTACCCACAAGGCGTTCCGATGGAACGCTGACAACATCCCTAACTATTTTATCTACACACCATATGTTCCGCTGGAACACAAAACATCATTTCGTATATTTAATTATTAAACCTTAGTCCATGTCCAACACCTATACACAACTCCATATTCAATTGGTATTTGCTGTAAAATACCGGGCTGCTCTCATTCAGAAAGGATGGAAAGAAAGATTACACCAATACATTACAGGCATATTTCAAAAGAATGAACACAAGATGCTGCAGATAAACAGCATGCCCGACCATATTCATATTTTCATTGGTCTGCGGCCACAACAATCCATATCCGCATTGGTGCAAAACGTAAAGTCAGAAAGCAGTAAATGGATCAAAGACAATAAACTTTGCAAATCTTCATTTGCCTGGCAGGAAGGCTTTGGCGCATTCTCCTATTCCAAAAGTCACGTGGACAGGGTGATACGTTATATCCAAAACCAGGAAACCCATCATAAGAAAGAAATATTTTTAGATGAATACCGGCGGATGCTGAAAGCTTTTGAAATTGAATATGAGGAGCGATATATTTTTAAAGAACCCGGGTGAGTAATCTGCTTATTAATGTTCAGGTCGTTCCCTTCGCTGAAATTGGGAACCTATTCGATGATTTGTTGCAGGCGGTTCAGATTTGGATGCTAAGATATTGTTTACATAATCAACAAAATTTAAGATTTTCTTCAAAAATAAATTCACTAACTATGTATTAGCTTCAGACATTCCATCTATTTTGTCACCAAAACCCGAATTATGAAAAAGCTCATCTTCCTATTAACAGCTACCTCTTTTTCAGCTCATCTTTTTGCATATCCTATTTCTCCGAGGCCTTTACGTAAGCTAATTGTCGAAAGTGAATATATTGTCTGGGCACGGGTATTAAACGTTGGCAGTATAAAATCCACAAAAAAAAATGAAAACATCTGGGAAAAGGATTTCGCCCTAATCGTCATAACAGAGCTATTACAGGGCAAATTACAGACAGACACAATACGTGTATATTTCTGTTCGGGAATGATTTGTCCGGCACCCGGTGTTTTATTTAAAAATGAGGAAGCTCTTATTTTCCTGGATAAACGTGAGAAAATGGAAGGTTATGAAGTTCATGCTTTGTCTTATGGGGTAAAACATGGTCTTAACCAGGATGAATATGAAACTTACAAGTCAAGGATAAAGGAAATGCAGACAATATTAAAAACCTATAATAAAAAAGAATGTAGTGATATGGTTTTAGACTGGCTTGTGAAATGTGCTTCGGAGAAATGCACAAGGTGGGAAGGAATTTATGAATTATCACCTGAAAGCGATTTTATGTCTTATTATGACGGAGATGAAACAACCCGTAAGGATATTTTTCTAAGTAGCCAACACCGCAAAAGTTTATTTACTATCCTGCTTGCGATTGACACCTTGAATTACTCTGATATGGGACTTGCTGATATTACAAGAGGGACTAACGATTCTTTGTTACTTGATTTTCTGAAATCAAGACTTTGTAGGTTCAACGAAGAATCTTTTTGGGAAGCGAAAAGTATAATGAAACGGATTGTCGATTTGACTGACGACAACGAACTAAAGAACATACTAAAAAAAGGAGATGACCTTTATTTTGGTTACACAGACAAAGAAAAGGAAAAGATAAAAAAAATATTATCTGATTTTATTACAAACATGAAAGACAAAGGCTTAAAACAAAATCTGAGTAGTTTTGATAAGAACAACGTCTAGAAGTTTTCTTTCGCCTTGTTTTGTGTCCGTTTAAAAAATAACCCCGGCACACGAGATGCGAACCGGGGCTATTGAATTAAAAACAATCTACTTTATCACCAACGCCTTGTCAATTAAAAATTGCAAATTAGCCCTATGAGCTTTTGTTTGTTCATTGGATGAACTGGCTTTGTTTAATTTCTCTTTTATGTTCCTAAGTGTACTTAATGCAGCCGCTTTGGACGGATCATCATAACTTCCTCTTAACAAAATTGCTGCTACCGTTTTTACATACTCCGTCTGCAGGTTTTGCCGGTACAGGTTCACATCGCTTTTGATATCCGCATCAAAGACCATCGCCGTTACATCATTCATGATATTGGCGGAGGAATAGGTATTGCCGTACAAGGTTGTCCGGTTCGCTCTTGCCAGTGTAAATTCATTTAATATACAATCCAGAATATACGATTGCAGATAATAAACAGTCAGCTCCGGTTTGGGATCTTCAGAACGACCGAAGAAGTTAAAACCTCTTCTCTGCATTTGCAGGTAAGGGAAAAGATAACTGTCTGCGTCAAATGCATTGGGTGAAAAAATATAAGTATTCAACACATCCAGTGCTTTTTTCTGGTATTCTACCGGAACAGGTGTAAATGGCGCTACGGAAGGATTCTGCCCGACAAAACTCCTGTCAATATAAATGCCGCCTATATACATAGCGATTGGAACAGCCATAGAATAACGCTGGTTGATCAGCATATTGTATTTCCAGCGCATATCAGCATAGGTATTGCCGGGTTTAGCATATTTATCTTTTAATTTTCCCATCAGTTCATTCACCAATTTAAAACGGTCAGTGCCGTAAATAACCATATCACTACTCATATCCCAGGTATTCACACGGGGATCAATACCGCCACCGATGAAGGCGATATCCGCATCATTGCCGAAAATGAGCTTGGGATCAGTGCTCCGGCTGAGTATTTTCTCCAACCCTGCCTTTTCATTTGCCGGGGAAAATGGTGTATATCCATACTCAATAGCCCAATTGTCATAAGGACCCGGCCTGGTCGTATAATAATCCGCCTGTTTGCTGTGATCAAGCGCTGCATTTACTGTAGAATAATCCATCACAGAACCGGTAACGCCATATTGCCTTGTCATATTCTTATCATTCAGTTCAGCGGGACTGAGCATGTGACTTGATTTCATATTATGATTGAGCCCCATCGTATGGCCCATTTCGTGCAGCACCAGTTCTGTATAGAATTGTTCTTTTAATGTAGCGAGTTCTTCAGGTGATGCGTCAAAGCATTCTGCAATAACATTGCCGGCTGCATACTGCATCTGCATACCTTTCGCCATATCGCAGTTCATAAAATGGTTGCGCATGGCTATCCATGACTTTGCATTACTTAATGAAGGATACCCGGTTGGTTTAAATACTTCCTGCTCACTCATGATAGCGCCTAAAAAACCAAAATCAATCGTAATATCCGAGCCGAGTATCTGCCCTGTTCTGGGATTAACAAAGCTTGGCCCGATAGCATAACCAAGATCAGAAGAAACCCATCGTATTACATTGTAACGTATATCAGCAGGATCCCACGTTGCAGTGTCGGGCATCATCTTCATCACTACTGCATTCTTAAAACCGGCTTTTTCAAATGCTTCATTCCATTTGTTACCTGCATTAAGAACAATTTGTCTTAACTCAACCGGTGTGGTGTTTTCCACCCACCATACAATGGGCTCTACTGGTTCGCTCATCGCAGCATTCGGATCTTTTTTGACGAGATGCCACCTGTTGATCATATCATAATAATAAATGGCTTTGGTGGAAGTCATATTATCCATTTCCTGGGTAAAATAACCAACACGGGGATCATCAAAGCGTGGCTTGTAATCACTCTTCGGCATCTCTATAAAACTATGCTGCATTTTTACCCGCACATATCGTGCATCGGTGATGGATTTATCACCATAGTTAAGTGGTGTGGGGTTATCATACGCCAATGAGACTACCACATCTGTATTATTCGGAAAAGAACGGATCTTTTCATAACCGGATTTGTCTGCCACAAAACTGCCTACGTTAAAGATGGCGCCGGGAGGAATGTTCGGAGGAAAATTGGGTTTCACCGGGTCTAATTTTTCACTCAGGAATAAACCATCCGCTTTTACCAGGTAACCCAGTGAATCTTCCGCCCCCACCTTATCCGCATAAAAAACCGCATCACTCACATCTACATTGGCCGCTTTGCTGATCGCATTGGCCGGATCGTAATAAAAATTGGTATTGCATCGTATAAAATCCAGCCTGTTGTAATTTTTCGTAATCTTGAATACCCATGTTTCTCTTAGCATATTCTGGTTGAGAAAAAGACTACCGGGGCCGCCCATGGAAAAACTCTGGTAAATAACTTCTTTGTTCAACTGATCTTTCTTTATATACAGTTGCAGGCTGCCTGACACCGTATCCTGGTAAAGAGTGAACATGCCATCTACTTTCTTTTTATCCTTAACAGCATCTTTCCAGAGGGAATCCCGTTTAGCAGCAACAGAATCCACTTTGACTTTTGGTTTTACCGGAACAGGCTTTTTAACCTGCGCGAAGATGGTACCCGAACAAGTGATGCAAAGCATGATGATGACCGGGATGCAGCGTTTTAATTTCATAACAGTTTATTTTTTTAAATATACAGGAAAATACAGATTTGTATTTATCAAAAAATAGTTGTCTTGCCGGCAGTGCCTCCATTTGGCTTTTCCCATTCTTGAAACACGACAGGAATAAACACCACAGATTTTTGTAGTACTATAAAAAAACCATGATAAAATTAATTAACCCGCAAATGTTTTGGGCTAAGCCCATTTGTAATCTAATTGATTTGCCCCGGCCTTAAGGCCGGGGCAAATGATAACACTATCTGGGCTGGGCTTTAGCCCCCAACATTTGATCTGATTATTTTAATACAAAATATTTAACGGGAAGGTATGGCTATGAATGGTCATTCTCCTGTTTCTGCCTCGGAAGATTTAGTGCCGCCAACAAATATCTTCTTCACGGCTTTTCCAAACTTATTGAGGTTATCAATTTGTTCCTGTATAGGTGTAAGCGTAAGGTCCTGTGACTGCATACCGCTTTCCAGGTTTTCCGCCTGTTTTTGTTCAGGGTAAAGTAGAATACAATTGTTTCGGGGAAAATGCCTGATAAGTTTTGAAGGCAATGTATCCATATAGGAGTTATAAGACAGCGTTCCTTTCCTGGCACTGATAGCAACAATAAGATCATCGCCGCTTATCTCCCTAGACAGGATAAGAAAATCCTCCATGTCCTCGAACGGCCTGTAGGTTACTTCTACATAACTCCTGTTGATCTTTAATTCTTTTTGAAAAGCTACCCGGGTTTCTTCTGAACAGCAAACAAGCAATTTCGCGCCTGCCTGTTTGGATAACATCACGATCTTTTTTACCCAATGCTTAAAGCCAATTTCATATTCCGCATTTTTGGCCAATGCCAATACTATCTTTTTTGTTGTATTCACCGGTTGGTTTAAGCGGCATACATATACAGTCTCCCATGTACTGTCCAGAATATTGCGGGTGGCAGTACCAAACAGGCTATTGAATAATATGTTAGTAGTGCTTCCTGCCTTTTCATCCCATTCAATGACCACATCGGAGATCAGTATTTCTTTTACCGCCCTTGCTACTCCATTCGTCATATTCAGATCCACACGTGTAAGCAATTGTACCCTTGTTTCGGTACCCGCAGCATGTATGATGGCCCGCTCCATATTCTGGTTATTCAGCAGCACCTTCTCCCTTACACGATCAGCCTGGTCTGCATCCTGCACCACAGTAAGCAAGTAAACGGGTGTACGCTCCCTTTCATTGATCATTACCGCAAAGTCAATCAATCCTTCAATTTTCTCAGGGTCGTTCACAGGTATCAGTATCCGTTCGTGTATGTTAATTACATCAGGCAGCTTTCCTGTTTCGGTGATCGCTATTCTTTTGCCCGCATTGGCTGTAACAAATGAACCCACCATACAGGTAACCAGTATAAGAATTACAGTTCCGTTCAGTACATGCTCGTCAACAATGCCGAGGTTATACCCGATCAAAATGATAGCAATGGTAGCAGCAGCATGAGAAGTGCTTAATCCGAAAATCAGTTTACGCTGGTCAGCGGAATAACGGAATATCTTTTGGGTAAAAAAAGCGGCTACCCATTTTGAAGCAAGAGCCATCGCAGTTAATGCGCCGGCAATGATCAATGCCTGCGGCCCTTTTAATAAAACCCGCAGGTCAACCACCATACCCACGCTGATCAGGAAAAAAGGGATAAAGATAGCATTACCGGTAAATTGTATCCGGTTCATCAACGGAGATGTATGAGGTATCAGTTGGTTCAATGCCAACCCGGCAAGGAAGGCCCCGATGATTCCTTCTACTCCGGCTAATTGTGCTAAAAAAGCGGCGAGAAAAACCATCGCCAGTACAAATACAAAATGGGTGGTCTGGTCATCTTTTATTTTCTTAAAGAACCAGCGGCCAATCATGGGAAATCCAAAAAGGATAAATAACGCAAATACCAAAAACGAAAGGCTCAGACGTATCCAGAATTCCTGTGTCAGGCTTCCCTGTGCTGAGCCTACAATAATGGGCAGCATTAACAGAACAGCCGTATCAGTAATGATAGTACCCCCGACAGTAACCGTTACGGCTTCATTTTTGGTAATACCCATACGGCTGGCCAGCGGATAAGCCACCAGGGTATGAGTAGAGAACATACTGGATACAAGTAATGATGCCAGCAGGTTAAAATGCAACACATAGTAACATAATGCAAAACCAAGCGCTAAGGGAATAGCGAAAGTGAAAAACCCAAAGACAAGACTTTTGTAGGTGTTTTTTTTAAATTCCGCCATGTCCAGTTCAAGACCGGCAAGGAACATGATGTAGAGTAAACCGGCCTTTCCAAAAAGATCAATACTTCCTTTGGCTACGATATTAAATCCATGATCGCCAATTGCCATACCGGCCAGTATTAACCCTATTATACTTGGAATCCGCAGCTTTCGCAGTAGTATGGGCGCCAGTAAAATAATAAACAGTACGATGGTGAAGATCGGTACCGGGTCCTGCAAAGGGAATATGATCTTCAGTAATGACATGAATATAAATTAAGCAAAAAACGTCCGGGAAAAATAAGGCTTGCTCTTGACATGATTCGGTGAAAGCTTACCATCCTGCAAAATTCGTCAATAAAAGCCTAAATATTATGCCATATTTCCATTTATCATCACTTTATCAACCAGGCTGGAACCGAATGCATAAGGGATATACGCCAATGAAGGAATCGCTTTGGTAAAAATAAGGTTTGCTTTTTTACCCACCATGATACTGCCCACTTCATTTTGTAATTCCATAGCATAAGCCCCGTTAATGGTGGCGGCATTAATAGCTTCTTCCGGCAGCATCTTCATCTGGATGCAACTCATCGCGATCACCAGGTTCATATTACCGGATGGTGAAGAACCGGGATTATAGTCAGTAGCTAATGCAATGGCACAACCGGCATCAATTAATTTTCGCGCAGGTTGAAATGGCATCCGGAGAAAGAAAGCAGCGGTCGGCAATAAAGAACTAATACCCCTCCAAACCTCCCCTGAAGGGGAGGCTTTCAAGCCTCCTAAAATTGAAATGTCATTCTCTGTCAGTGTTTCTAAATGATCTAATGAAATAGCATTTAATTTAATTCCGGTTTCAATACCACCAATAGAATTAAGCTGGTTGACATGCAATTTTGGCTTTAGGCCATAACTCATTCCCGCTTTACAAATAGTCTCGGTTTCCCCCGGTGAGAAGAAACCAGTTTCACAAAACACGTCAATATAATCAGCCAGTTTTTCTTTGGCGATCACCGGCAGCATTTCGTTTATGATGAGATCAATATATCCCTGGTGGTCTTCCTTATATTCCAGGGGATAAGTATGTGCGCCAAGAAAACTTGCTTTAATAGAAAGATTGGATTTCTCTTTCAGCTTTTTAATCACACGAAGCATTTTCAGTTCACCTTCTACAGTCAACCCGTAACCGCTTTTTATTTCAATGGCGCCAGTACCGAGTTGACGAACTTCTTCCAGTCTTTTCCAGGCAAGATTGAATAATTCGCTTTCAGAAGCCGCATGTAGTTTTTTTGCTGAATTAAGGATGCCGCCACCCTTTGCCGCTATATCAGCATAGCTTAGTCCTTTTATTTTATCTATGAATTCATCTTCGCGGCTGGCAGCAAAAACAAGGTGTGTATGTGAGTCACACCAGGCAGGCAGTATTGTTTGACCCGATGCATCAATAGTATTTACAAAGTCTGAAATACGATATTGTATCTCCGCCATTTTACCATAAGATGCTACCAGACCATCCTGCACGACCAGGTATGCGTTTTCAATACAAGGAAGTTTAGCCAGTTGTTTTCCCCTTAATAAAGAATTTTCTTCCCGTACACCAGCCAGTAGTTTAATATTAGTGATCAGTAGCGAAGCCATAAGCAATATTACAAAAAGCTTTCAGAGGATAAAACAGGATTACTGCCGGCTGGTCATTGGTTTTATTGCGTGCGGATCGGGCATAAAAAAAGAGCCTTCTTTAAGGCTCTTAGAATTATTTTAGATCTGACTTATTACCATCTTTTATTATCAGAACGGGGAGCTTTCTCTCTCGCTACAGAAACAGACATCGCCCTGCCTTCCACTTCTTTATTGTTCAGATTTTTGATAGCTTCTTTAGCTTCAGCATCTGTTCCCATTTCTACAAAACCAAAACCACGGCTGCGGCCTGTTTCCCTGTCCATAATTACTTTAGCTGAGCTTACTGCACCAAACTGGCTGAATAAGGTTTTTAAGTCTTCATCAGAAGTGTGAAAACTCAGATTCGAAACGTACATGTTCATAACAAAAAAATTAAAATTAACAATTAAAATACCTGTGATCAAAGCTAACAGCTAAAAGTAAAGAGGAGGAAATGTTACTGAGACGAAGAGTAAAAATTTGCACTGATCTAATACTAATGTTTGCACAACCTGCAATCACGGCGTGAAGGTAAACTAATAAATCAATACGGGGTTATTTTTTATTACGCAGGATCCATGGGTAATTTTTTGCTGCGTTCACTGTAATTTTTCCATATCCCGTAAGTAATCATACTGCAGGTCTTCATGCAGGGTAGCCAGCACAGCATTGACTTTTTTTAACTGGGAAAGAAACAGGTTATTGATGACCGGGTTTCGTTCAACAGGTATTCCTGACTCCTTCAATTGGCTGCAGAAATATATACGCAATTCCACTTCCGTCTGTTTGGAGCCGCTATAGCGGCAGTATTTATTGATGATCCTGGCGATTTTTCGAAGGCTTTTTTTGGCGAAATATAACTGGGATAAATTGATCGCGGCAAAGTTCTCGTCTATTTCGTGTTTAATGGCGGCAATATATGCCTGTTCATCATTGGCTTCAAACAACAAATAGGTCAGCAGTTCCTTATTTTCTTTTTTAAACCTTGCAAGGCGGAGACAAAGCTCAACTAACTGAGCCGGCTTAACAGTTGACAGCTCTTGTTTTATTTCGTGAATAGTGGCGGATTTCATGGCCGTGAAGATATTTTATATTGAATTTAAAGCTCATCTTCCGTAAAGAATTATTATCTTAGTAGCCAGCTCCTCCCCCCTGAAATACTCCATTGTAAGATTTTTTACTTTTCCTCCTGAGATTCATAAGATTCAATTTTGTAAAAGCCGTTTGGAAATATCCTGGTACTGGTATTTGTTCCTGTCATTTTCAAAATGTTGCTTATGAAATTTAATTCTACCGAAAGACAGTTTCTTATTTTTTTATTTATTAATAGCTTTATTGCAGCATCCTATAGCCAGGCGCCCAATCAGCCAGTGAACCCGGCTCCTGCCAATCAAGCTGGCTCAGTTTCAATAAACCCTAATGTATGTGCTACAGTCAGTGACCCCAATGGGGGAACACTGCAGGTAAGATACTATGGACGACAAGCCCCGGCTAATGGTTCGGAAAAATTTACCATTGTACTATTACCCGATACACAATACTACACCGAAGAACCCCAGGGAAATCACCAGGGAGGTATTGCTGCCATGTTCAATGCTCAAACTGCCTGGATAGCCAATAACAGGCAATCTATGAATATTGTATATGTGGGTCAATTAGGAGATTGCACACAAAACGGTGATAATCCTCCCGGTTCAAATGATGATATAGAATGGCAAAGAGTTAATACAGCCATTTCAACTATCGAAAGCCCGACGGCGACAGGTTTACCGCAGGGCATTCCTTATGGTCTGAGTGTAGGCAATCATGATCAATCGCCAATCGGCGGAGGCAATACCGCAACAACAAATAAATACAACCAGTATTTTGGTATTTCCCGTTTCAATGGCCGCAATTATTATGGTGGGCACCACGGCAGCAATAATGATAATCATTACCAGCTATTCAGCGCCAGCGGAATTGATTTCCTTGTAATATCAATGGAATACGACACTTCACCGGAAACAGATGTATTAAACTGGGCCGCCAACCTTGTGGAAACATACAGCAACAGAAAGGTGATCGTGATGACACATTTCGGCATCAATGAAACCGGGTCGCCGAAGCCCACATTCGGGGCACAGGGACAGGCTATTTATGATAAACTGAAACAGTATCCCAATTTTATGTTGTTTGCATGCGGGCACATACATCAAAGTGATGGCGAGGCAAGGCGTACAGATATTTTTAATGGTAATACTGTTCATACCGTGCTCTCAGACTACCAGGAAAGACCGGGCGGAGGCAATGGATTATTACGTATAATGGAATTTGATCCGGCACAAAATAAAATTTCGGTAAAAACTTATTCTCCTTATGCGAATACCTACGAAACTGATGCCGACAGCCAGTTTGACCTGTCATTTAATATGCTTCCTGTTATCGGGCAAGTGAATAATGTGGCTTCAGGTACTAATGCCTGCTTTACCTGGAACAATCTTTTATACAACACCGTGTATGAATGGGGCATGGAATTATATGATGGACAAAATATAACGACCGGGCCTGTATGGAAATTTACAACTGCCGCCGCTGATATCATTCCTCCAACTGTATCATCTGTTACGCCGGTAAATGGAGCTGCAGGTGTATCTATAAGCACAACCGTTTCAGCCATATTTAATGAAACCATGGATGCAACTACTGTAAATAGTTCAACCATTGAATTGCGTAATCCGTCCAATGAATTAATTACAACCAATGTTTCTTACAATGCTCCTACAAGAACAGCAACTTTAACACCATCGGCGGCATTAGCTAATTCAACTATCTATACGGCAAAAATCATAAGCGGAACAGCAGGTGTGAAAGACGTAGCAGGTAATCCTTTGGCAAGTGATTACAGCTGGTCATTTACTACTGTGGCCGGTGACATCACTCCACCAACTGTATCTTCTGTTACGCCGGTAAATGGAACTACAGGAATAAGCATTAGCACAACAGTTTCAGCCATATTTAATGAAGCAATGGATGCAACTAGTGTAAATAATTCGACCATTGAACTACGTAACCCATCCAATGGATTAATTACAGCCAATGTTTCTTACAATGCCACTACAAGAACAGCAACTTTAACACCATCGGCTGCGCTGGCTAATTCAACTATCTATACGGCAAAGGTCATAAGCGGATCGGCGGGAGTAAAAGATGCAGCAGGCAATCCTTTGGTAAGTGATTATAGTTGGTCATTTACTACTGTGGCCGGAGATATCACTCCACCAACTGTATCTTCTGTTACGCCGGTAAATGGAACTACAGGAATAAGCATCAGCACAACTGTTTCCGCAATTTTCAGTGAAGCGATGAATGCAGGTACTATAAATACTTCAACCATTGAATTGCGTAATCCATCCAATGGATTGATTACAGCAACTGTTTCGTACAATGCAGCTACAAGAACAGCAACATTGACACCATCAGCCGCACTGGTTAATTCGACTGTCTACACAGCAAAAGTCATAAGCGGATCGGCAGGTGTAAAAGATGCAGCAGGCAATCCTTTGACAAGTGATTATAGTTGGTCATTTACTACAGTGGCCGGAGATATCACTCCACCAACTGTATCTTCTGTTACGCCGATAAATGGAACTACAGGAATAAGCATCAGCACAACTGTTTCCGCAATTTTCAGTGAAGCGATGAATGCAGGTACTATAAATACTTCAACCATTGAATTGCGTAATCCATCCAATGGATTG
>JAATGJ010000071.1 GCA_015654695.1 Chitinophagales bacterium
ATTGAAGGAAGTCAATCTCTGGGGCTTTGTCCCATTTTTGGTGCTAAAATGCAGGGTGGAGGGTTTGATATCCGGCAATATAGCTGTAGAAAACCCGACAGGCAACCTGGTGATCCTGTCTGATGAAATAATGGCGGAAGGCTTTCGTTTGGATAATGATTCCATCGGTGATACGCGGATAACCGAAGTACTGTATGATAACAAAACAAAAAAGCTGACGGGCAAGATCAATACACTGAACCAGGAAAATAGTTTAACCGCCGGTATTGATATTTCTTTTGATCCTGGAAAAGCAAAAGACAACCACATCGCGTTAAAAGCAAACAATTTCCAAATAAAAATACTGGAACGCTTTCTTGGCAATCTCTTTAGCGATATGCAGGGATATGTTACCGGCGATTTTGACCTGCTTGGTGAGTTTAACAAACTACAGGTAGTGGGCAAAGGAAGGTTGAAAGATGCGGGGCTGAAGGTAAACTTTACACAATGCTTTTATAAAGTACACGATACAGACATTGAACTAAAGTCAACGGAAATAAACCTGGATGGTATCGTATTGACTGATCCTGTCACCGGCAATCCCGTCTATCTTACCGGCGGCATCCAGCACAATGCGTTTAAAGATATGTTCTATGACCTCGTAGTATCCACCCGTAAACCGGGTACCAGCGACATCAATAACAACCGGCCTATACTATTGCTGAATACAAGCAATAAGGACAATAAACAATTTTATGGAAGGGTAAAAGGAACAGGATCATTCTCGTTGTCAGGGCCGCAGTCTGATATGTACATGAAGATAGATGCTATCGCTTCCGCTACTGATACCAGTACCGTGACCATCCCCTCATCGAAGAGCCGTGAATCAGGTATCGCCGATTTCTTAGTAGAAAGAAAATATGGCCGCGAAATGTTTGATACCAGTTTTAAAACAGGCGCCTCCCGTATTACGTATGATGTGGATGTAACCGCCAACAATAAATTAACTGTACGGGTAATCCTTGATGAACTAACCGGGGATGAAATAACAGGAAAAGGATCAGGTACATTGAATATCCATTCAGCCACCAATGAACCGCTCACGATGCGCGGCAAATTTGATATTGAAGAAGGCGATTATCTTTTTACTTTTCAGTCATTCTTTAAAAAACCTTTTAAACTAAGAAAGGGCGCTGACAATTATATAATATGGGACCGCGACCCCTATGCCGCCAGGATAAATTTTGAAGCCGCTTATACGGCGGAGAATGTCAGCTTCGCCCCGCTTGCATCCGCACAGTATATTGATCAGTCGCTTTCAAGACAGCGGGAAGATGTTTATGTGGTAGTATATCTTACCGGTGAATTATTCAGACCAAGTTTTAAATTCCGGCTGGATTTTGGCCCGAACAGCGTCACCAAAAATGATTTCGCGGTTGCGTCCAGCATCCAGCAAATGGAAAAGAATGATAACGAGATCAACCGGCAGGTTACTTATCTTATCGTATTCAACAGTTTTGCTCCGCCGGAAAACAGCCAGACCAATGGCCTTAGCTCCGCCCTTGGCGAATTTACCAATAGCACCATTTCCAGTATATCGGGCTTATTCTTTAATGAGATCAACCGGAAGCTGAATGGTGAGCTGGCAAAGATCCTGAAGTCGGATAATGTAAGTATCAACTTCAGCGGCTCGGTATATAACCGCAACCTGATATCTACTCAAACAAGTAATGGCTTTGGTTTCAACCAGGGAAATTTTAATGTGAATGTGCCGATCTCTTTATTTAAAGATCGTTTTATTGTTACACTTGGCAGTACATTGGATGTACCCCTGCAATCCACTATTCAGCAAACAGTACAGTTCCTGCCGGATGTAACAGCGGAATGGCTGATCAACCCGAGTGGTTCCGTAAGGGCCAGCTTCTTCTATCGGCAGGACCTCGACTATCTAACCAGCAACTCTTCCGGCGCCGCCCGCAACAAACGTTCCGGCGCCAATATATCTTACCGAAAGGAATTTGATACTATCGGTGAATTATTCAGGAGTAATAAAGGAAAGAAAAACAAAGTGCAGTTGCAGCCCGTAACGCCGGGAAGTATTGATACGAGCAGGACAGTTAGCCCGGCCCCACCGGTAAGCAGCAATTGATTTTTTTAGCGGGAGATCCGGAGGGTTCATCATTGTGTCCGCTACTGAACATATACAACTATAGCTATGCTTGCATAGCACCGGTTTGTTTGCAGTAAAAAAGCTAACAGGAAATAAAATAATTTGTAATTTAGATCGTGGTCTTACTATACCATCTCCTCCCGCTGAATACATTACATTACTGGTTAAGCTCTGATAAGTACCTCCCGGCAGGCAAGTGCAAAAGCGCTACAGGCATCCCCTTGCGACGGATGTGACTGAGGTGCACGAAGTGCGCAAAATCAGAATATCATGGATAAAAAAATCACACTCAGGCCACTGCTTCACCGCAGGCAGGAGAGTATTGGTATTTATTTTGAGAACTGGCCCTCGCTGAATACTACAGTAAAGAAAATTCCGCAGGTAAAATGGAGCCAGGCAAACAAGTGCTGGTATGTACCTCTTGATGAGCAATCGTATAAAGGGATATATAAAGCTTTGCATGGAAAAGCTGAATTAGATATTATTCCGTTGAAAAGCTACCTGGAAAAAAGAAAACAGGTAAAAGCTACTCTTCCGGCAGCAACTGAAAAGACTGGTTCAACACCCGCAGCATTTTCGCCGGTATGGAAACTGAGCAAAGAAAACCTGTTGGCATTGGAAAAATTTGTGGAGCAATTACAACTAAAAGCTTACAGTCCTTCCACTATCCGTACTTACCGGAATGAGTTCCTCCAGTTGTTGCAAATACTAAAGAAAAAACCGGTACATGAATTGAAGCCCGATGACCTGAAAAGATATATGGTGTATGCTATGAAGAAACAGGGCATCAATGAAAATACAGCACATAGCCGTTTGAATGCTTTAAAATTTTATTTTGAGCAGGTGCTGCACCGGGATAAATTTTTCTGGGAAATACCAAGACCGAAGAAGACAACAGAATTGCCCAGGATATTCAACCAGGATGAAATCGCGTCTATTATCAATAGCCTGGCAAACAGAAAACACAAAGTGATGCTGATGCTTGCCTACAGCGCTGGTCTGCGTGCAAGTGAAGTAGTATATCTTAAAACTTATGAAATAGACAGTAAACGAATGACCATTTTAATCAGGCAGGCCAAAGGCAAAAAGGACAGGATGGTTTCGTTAAGCCCTTTATTGCTGGTAATGTTGCGGGAATATGCCCTGGAATATAAGCCTGATAAAAGCGGTTATCTTTTTGAAGGAAGTACAAAAGGTATTCCTTACAGCACCAGCAGCCTGCACGAAGTAATACAGGCAGCCAAAACGAAGGCAGGAATAATAAAACCGGGGAGCATTCATGCCCTGCGCCATAGTTTTGCCACTCACTTGATAGATAAGGGCACTGATGTGACCATGATACAAAAGCTACTTGGCCATAATGATATTAAAACAACCCTCCGTTACCTGCATACCAGCAACAAAGACCTCCTGAAAATAATCAGTCCACTGGATGATTTAAAACTGACCTGAGGTTGTATTTGTGCTACTCAAAGACAGCCGCGCTTTTTTAAGTAATCAGTTAAAAAAGAGTGGATTGAAAAAATTGTTTCCTCTTTTTAGTAGCGTATATTAGCATAAATACACACGTTATACGCAACTATTTGAAAGTTTCTAAATAATGAAAGTTTGTAATTTAATTTTAATAGCATTGTTTCTTTTTGCAACCAACAGCTATTCTCAGGCAGACTCTATTTGTCCATTGACAATGTTTGTTAAACTAGAGAAGGTTTATCAAACAAAATTTCCCAACACAAAATTCTATAAAAAACTTTATGCATTTAAAGGCGATTCTCTCTCGCAAACCAAGTATGACATTCAAATCAATCTGAGCAACACTTTGAAAAAATCAGTTTTCGTCTGGCTAATGACCTGTTCATGGTTAGACAATTTTTTAGTTAACAACAATTACATTGATTTAGAAGGTCAAGAATGTGACAGTAATTTTCCAGAATTGGTAGAAATTAAACCAGGCGAAACAAAAACATTTATTACAACTGCCTCGAAATCTTTGAAATTTGATTATGACAAACAAAAGGGTAACTGGCCCCAAGTACAAACTACAAAGTTGGGACTTATAACTATTGCAAATTTATACGAGCCAAAGCTTGATAACGTTTTTGGATACTCTTTGGCAATGGAAGACAAAAGCTGTTGGAAGGTAATTTGGAGTAACCCTTTATATCTGTTATCAGAAAAAGAAGCAACACCAGATCCAATCACCTTCGATATAAATAAGTAGAATTTATTCGAAGTCTACATAGTGCGTATAACATGGGGTTTTCTGCTATGCTGGCTGAAGAATATATCCTGATCGTCCCGTTCGCTTATCATCTGCAGTCCGGACTGAACGAATAAAGCCGAGCAAAAGAATATAACATCAACTGCATTAACTTTACTCAGCAGCGGTTCGGGCTGAAGGAACACAGAATACCAGCACAGCAGAAAGCCCTTACGTTGTACGCAAACTTTATGAGAATATCACGAGTAGAAATAACAGAGTTTAAAAGGTTTACTGATCTGACAATTCAAAATTTGCCAGAAACAGTAAAAGTTATTTTAATTGTCGGACCAAATGGAAGCGGCAAATCTTCCTTTTTTGATGCACTTCTTGACTGGTATCGAAGCGTCGCATTGGGATACGGGGTTGGTGATTATTTGTACTTCTCTAAAAACGGAAAAGTCAACGGTCAGAAACTTCATAAACTTGCAGTTACATTTCACGGACAACCGATAACTAACCAAGTATTAAAAGGAAAATTTTATTTTCGAACAGCATATAGGAATTCTGCAGATTTTACAATTTCCAATTTAAGTAATCAAACAGATCCTACAGAATCGCTAAGATTTGAAAATCTAATTCAAAATGATATTGTTGTTGCAGAAAACTATCAGCGATTAATCTCTCTGACATTAAAGGGAGTTTATGATGAAGCCAATAATCAAAAAACAGTTGAACAGCTACGAGAGGAGTTAATCGGAAAAATTAGGACTTCACTTAGTAATGTTTTTGACGATTTAAATTTATCTTCTATTGGTGACCCTCTGCGAAATGGAAGCTTCTATTTTGAAAAAGGAATATCAAAAGATTTTCACTATAAAAATTTGTCAGGGGGAGAAAAATCTGCATTTGATATTTTATTGGATTTAATAATCAAGGCAAGCTACTATGAAGATGCTATCTATTGCATAGATGAACCCGAAACGCATATGCACACAAGGCTTCAGTCTTTATTGTTTGCTGAAATCTACAATTTAATTCCGGGCAATTCCCAATTATGGGTGAACACCCATTCTTTTGGAATGTTAAAAAAAGCAAGGGAATTAGAATTGCTTTTTCCTGGGACAATAGCATTTCTAAATTTTGATAATTTAGATTTTGATAAAAAATGTGTAATTGAACCCTCCGCAATTGACAAAACTATTTGGGAGAAATTTATTGAACTTACGCTTGACGACTATTCAAAACTAATAGCTCCAAAACAAATTTTTATTTGCGAAGGTGATAGAAAAGGAAGAAAGTATCAAAATTTCGATGCGCAGATTTTTTCTAAAATATTTGAACCACATTTTCCAGACTTTTCATTTGTATCAGCAGGTGGAAGTAATGAAATAGCGGATTTAAACAATCCTTCTATTCAAATGCTACAAGATGTACTGACAAACACAAACATTGTTAGAGTGACCGATAGAGATGATAAAAGTGAAGAAGAAATTCAAGAACTACTTAAAAATGGAATCAAAGTTTTAAGCAGACGGCATATAGAAAGTTACCTATTGGATGACGAATTATTAGTCAAGTTATGCGTAAATACTAAACAAGATGCTATGGTTAAAGAACTTCTTGCTGCAAAACAAATGCGAATTCAAAATAGTATTCAGAGGGGTAACCCAAAAGACGATATTAAATCAGCTTCAGGTGAAATTTATATTGACACTAAAAGGATTTTAAATTTGACGCAGTGTGGAAATACCAAAGATGCTTTTATGCGAGACACAATTTGCCCGTTAATAACCAAGGATACCAAAGTGTTTAACGACTTGTACAATGAAATCTTCAACTAAGTCTGCGTACAACAACTAAGACTTCGTCGGGCACGAAGTGCCAACGATGAAGTCTTAGTTGTACGGAACCGGTGAGTAAAAATTTTTTGTAATTATGGGGATTGCTGCCCATTGATAGCGTGTTGCCTGAGATTAGCAGGCGGGATAAAAAACAAACAACGGGTATTTTGTCAGCCAGCG
>JAATGJ010000176.1 GCA_015654695.1 Chitinophagales bacterium
CACACAATGCCTCCTTTGCTTTTGCAACATAAAAAAGGGGTTGCTACCCCCAATATTGAAACAAAGAATTTTTAGCCTGTAACCTTGAGCCATAAAGTGTTACAGCATTTTTAAATCTGATTTTAGTCGGACAACAATAATTTATAATATACTCTCAGTTAGCTCAATTAAATAGAGCATCCCGACTGAGGTCGAAAGGTTATAGGTTTGAATCCTATCGAGGCCACTTAACCTCTCAACCTTTTTGAGAGGTTTTTCTATTTATTCGGATCTCAATTAAATGGAAGCATACTGACTCTGATCGGGAATGTTTTCCGCAACTGCTGTTTTTAACTGCTTTTATCTGCCAGTTTGAGAATCAGTGGATGAATTAAGTGGTTATCCTTACCAGCTACGCTGTTCACACTACATTAAATGATGCCACGCGACTACTGTATCCGGTATATATATGCTCCATATTTGTGCAGGTAATACGGCGGTCTTAACGGATGACAAGATCATGTCTTTGATGTTAATGACCCGTTTTTAATTCAGTACCAAATAACAAAGAACTAAACGCATGTCGCCAGGAACTTTTAATCCTGCCGGTAAGCATTTAATCATTCATTCTTAAGTACCCCTATGAAAAAAAATGCCCTTCACGAAACGATAAAAGTACCGCCTGGAACCGGGCAACTCCGGCTGGCTGCCGGTGAAAAAGCACAACAAAAGCTTAATACGGAACAAAGCTTTGTACTGCAGGTAAAAGAAAGCAAAGAAAAATACCGGACACTGATTGAACAGGCTTTCGATGGCATCATTATCTATTCTTCCGCAGGCGCTATTATTGATTTCAATGAAAGCGCAACTGCTTATACAGGATATTCCAAAGAAGAATTCAAGCAAATTACTATTTATGACCTTTTCTTCCGGGATGATGTATCCATAAGACCGCTCCACCTTAATAAGCTGAAACCAGGGCAGTCTATTATTAGCCATAGAAAATTAAAACGGAAAAACGGGTCTTCTATTGAAATGGAAATAAGTACAAAAGTATTGCCTGACGGAAAGCTGATGGCGATCGCCAGGGATATAACTGAAAGAAATGAAGCGGAACGCCAAAAAGAATTTGACAGCAACAACCTCAGGGCGTTGATCAATAATACCCATGACCTGATGTGGAGCGTTGACTGTGACCTCCGGTTGATTTCTTCTAATAAAGCATTTGATGAAATGATGAAACAGGCGCTGGGAAAACCTTTAAAAAAGGGCAGTAACATTTTTGCAATAGGTTTAAACGAAGAGAAGCTGGGGCTATGGACAGAGTTTTATCACCGGGCGCTTACAGGAGAAAGTTTTACTCAAATTGAATATACCGACAGTCCGCTGCCGGCCTGGTCGGAAATTTCATTTTATCCCATTCTTCACGGAGATGACGTGGTAGGCACAGCCTGTTACTCCCGCAACATTACAGAAGCAAAAAACTCAACTCATCTTTTAGTAAAGGCACATGCCGAAAATTCGGCTATTCTTGAAAGCATCAGGGATGGTTTTTTTTCGGTGGATAAGGATTGGTTGGTTACTTATTGGAATAGAGAGGCAGAACAAATGCTTGGGATACCCAGGGAAAACATAATAGGCAAAGACATTTGGAAAGTTTACCCGGAGGATGTCCGCGTTAAGTTTTTTCCGCAATACCAGAGAGCCTTGTCTGAGCAGGTGCCGGTGAATTTTGAAGAATTCTTTGCTCCACTAAGTATGTGGGTGGATCTAAGTATATATCCTTCGGAAAAGGGCTTGTCGGTCTATTTCAAAGACATTACAGAAAGAAAGCTGGCGGATCAAAAGATCATGGCAGCCAACCAACGCTACGAGATGGTAGCCAGGGCAACAAACGATGCCATCTACGAATGGAATATCACTGCGAAAACAGTTTACTGGAATGAAGGATATGAAACCCTTTTTGGGCATAAAAGAGCAGGTGATAAAATGTCCGCGGCCTCATGGATAGAAAACCTTCATCCCGATGAAAAAGATAAACTGCTGGCTGATACAGATGATGCATTTAAAAAGAAACTTACTTCCCTGACCCGGGAACTACAGTTCAGGTGTGCTGACGGGTCTTACAAAATTGTATTTGATAAACTGATTATCCAATACGATACCGATGGTCAGCCCTTCGCCATCTTCGGCGCTATGCAGGATATTACTGAACGGAAGCGCAGCGAAACAGCTATCCGGGAATTAAATGAACAACTTAACAAAAGGGCGGAAGAATTAATTGCATCCAATGCGGAATTGGAAAAGTTTGCCTATGTAGCCTCACATGATCTGCAGGAGCCTTTGCGGATGGTGAGCAGTTTTTTGCAGTTGCTGGAAAAGAAATACAAATCCCGGCTGGATGAAACAGCACAACAATATATATCGTATGCGGTAGATGGCGCCGAGCGAATGAAACGGCTGATACTGGACCTGCTCGAATATTCGAGAATAGGTACCAGTAAAGAATTGCTGATGGATACAGATATGAATGCTGTAGCGGCACAGGTATTAGAAACATTCAGCAGTAAGATAAACGATGCAGGCGGCGTCACGAAAGTGCAGCTATTACCGGTAATAAAGGCCAATAAAACGCAAATGACCCAGTTGTTCCAAAACCTCGTGAGTAATTCATTAAAGTATAATACATCCTTTGTTCCCGAAATTGAAATTGGCTGCGAAGACAAAGGAGATACCTGGCAATTCTTTATTAAGGATAATGGGATAGGGATAGAGGGGAAATTTTTTGATAAAGTGTTTGTCATTTTCCAGCGGTTACATAACAAAAGCCGGTTCTCGGGTACCGGTATAGGACTGGCCGTTTGTAAAAAAATTATTGAAAGACACGGCGGAACCATCTGGATAGAATCTGTTGCGGGAGAAGGCGCTACTTTTTTCTTTACTATCAAAAAATAGATCAACCAACGGTTATGAAGGAAGTACACATTTTACTGGTAGAAGATAATGAAGGGGATATTATCCTTACGAGAGAGGCATTGAAAGAAGTGAAAATAAAAAATGTAATATCTGTGGCTACGGACGGCGAGCAGGCCCTGGAAATGCTGCGTAATGGCAGTTGCCTTCCGGATATGATATTACTGGATATCAATCTTCCTAAAATGGATGGCCTTGAACTTCTTGGCATCATCAAAAAGGATGATCGCTTCAAAATGATCCCGGTGATCATGCTGACTACATCATCCGGGGAGAAAGATATCCTCGGCGCTTATAAAAATTATGCGAATTGCTTTGTTACAAAACCGGTTGACCTGAACAGCTTTATTGAAGTGGTAAAAACAATTGAAAGTTTCTGGATAAGCATTGTCAGGTTACCCACAAAAAATTAAAATGAACAGTAGATTCTTTCCGAACCCTTTACATATCCTGGTAGTAGAAGATAACGCAGGCGATTATGTGTTGCTTAAAGAAAGTATCCACATGTCGGGGATACCGGTGGCAGCCATACAACTGGCGGATACATTAGCCAGCGCTACCACGCTCCTGAAGCAAAACAAACCAGATATCGTCTTTCTTGATTTATTCCTTCCTGACAGCAGTGGATTAGATTCCTTTCACAGGTTGCAGGAGTACATGACGCATTCCGCTGTTATCATACTTTCCGGTCTTTCCGATACGAAAACATCACGGGAAGCTATAGCCGGGGGTGCGCAGGATTTCCTGGCCAAGGGAGAGTTTGATGAGAAACTTTTGGAAAAAACCATCACATACAGCCTTGAGCGCAAACGGAGCATGGAGATACTTAGTGCGGCTAATGAAAAATACCGGCAAATATTTTATGACAACCCATTCCCAATATTCCTGTACGATATTGAAACCTTGCAGATACTGGAATGTAATAACGCTGCATTGGATAAATATGGCTATACTAGAGAAGAATTTATTCATTTGACCATTCTTGATATAAGACCGTCTGAAGATATTGAAAAAGTTATGACCAGTATGACAGACTCACAGCGAATTGACGGGACAGGCAATCAGGTTTGGCGGCATACCAAAAAGAGCGGAGAAGTGATGATGGTCGAGGTGTTCATTAATACAATTGAGTATGGAGGCAGAAAAGTAAGACAAGCCCAGATCAATGATATAACTGAAAAACTGAAGTTAAGCGCTGAACTGGAAGGATCACGTTTGCTGCAACAAAAAGCTATAACAGAAGCTACCATCCAGGGCCAGGAAAACGAAAGAGGGCAATTGGGAATAGAACTGCATGATAATATCAACCAGATACTGGCTACGGCAAAATTATACCTGGACTTTTCTATAGCTGACTCAAGGGTAAAAAAAGAAATGCTTGTGAAAAGCAAGGAATGTATTACCCTGGCTACGGATGAGATCAGGAAGCTGTCCCATGCATTACTGCCACCTTCCCTGGAAGAATTTGGTTTGATCACCGCACTTAATGACTTAATTGACCCGTTATCCGTCACAGGAAAAAATTTCATAGAAAAACAATGGAGTGGTTTTCGGGAAGAGTGCATGAAAAAAAGTCAGAAGCTTACCATTTACCGCATCGTCCAGGAACAACTGAATAACATCCTCAAACATGCAGGTGCAAAAAAGATCATTTGTTCACTTCATTTGATGGATGATGGCAAAGCCATAGAGCTTTTAGTAAAGGATGATGGATTAGGTTTTGACACTACAGTGAAAAAGAATGGTGTGGGTTTACGGAATATCATCAGCAGGGCGGCCTTGTTTGATGGTAAAGTGAGTATTCATTCCCAACCCGGACAGGGATGTGAACTGAAAGTACTATTTCCCGGTAATAATATTGATTAACGGGTCATGTTATTATTGTAATAACAAATGCACTTACTCTTATAAGAAACAAATATTAAATCCACCTATTATTATGAATGAAATTACTATCCTCATCGCAGATGACCACAAACTGATCAGGGAAACCTGGTGCTTTCTCTTAAATGCAGACCCGCGTTTTAAGGTGGTGTCTGAAGCCGCTAACGGCGGGGACGCCCTGGAACTGGCTAAGCAACACCATCCCGATATTGCGATCATGGACATAGATATGCCCGTAATAAATGGCATGGAAGCCACCGAACAGATAACGAAATTTTGTCCCGGCACAAAGATCATTAGTGTATCCATGCACTCACAACCGGTATATGTAAAGAAAATGATGCAGAAGGGAGCCTTGGGCTATGTAACAAAAAGTTCATCCTGCGAAGAGATGTACAAAGCCATTATAGAAGTTCACAATAACCGTAAGTATATATGTGAAGAGGTCAAAAATATATTATCAAAGCAAATGCTGAGCGGCGATGAAGAAAGGAATGGTTTCGACAATCTTTCAAAAAGAGAACTTGAAATAATCGGGTTTATCAGAAAAGGATATTCCTCCAGGGAAATAGCTGATCCGTTATGTATCTCTGTTAAAACAGTAGAAGTGCACCGGTATAATATCCTGAAAAAACTCAACCTTAAGAATACGGCTGCTATGGTCAATTATATCAATAAAAACCAGATGACTTATTGAGTGCAGATGCCGTGGGATTTATCCCTGCAGGTGACTTACTATGTATGCTGATAGCTGGTTTAACTATGGATTGTAATGACAACCTTTTTCTGCAGGCTGAACTATTTATTTAACATGACAATACGTTTACTTTCTAATCAATGATAAAAATGCGGATCGGGATGAACATAGCCATAAAACACAGGATATACTGGAGCTTCTCGCTGCTGGTGTGCCTGTTTGTCGTCAATGGTATATTCACCATTCTTACCCTGAAGAGCAATAAAAAATTAGGCACTGATATATTCAGGGTAATGGGCCCCTCCATCCAGGCATTAGATGATTTTGAAAAGATGATGGTTGAATCCAAAATGTACACGTCCAACTGGGTGTTTTTAAGATATGACCAGGAAGACAAACAGTTATTAAAAAAACTTCATGATTCGGGTTATGCGGCGTTGAAATCAACAATGATCACATATTCTTCCCAATGGGCAGACAAAAACAGGATGGATAGTTTAAACAGGATTTGCACAGGCTTTGAGGATTTGCTGGCTATCGAAAAAAATATAATGGGGTCTTTAAAAACGGTGAAGAATTATGATGACCCGGTTATTAAACAGGTGGCAGAACGAAAAGTGAAAGAAGAAATTCTGCCCCGTACTACTGCGCTGATCAACTCTTTGAAAAAGATCCGGGCTTACGGTATAAATACCCGGTCAGAGAAGGGTACCCGGCTTGAAAAATCAGCCATGAAACTCAGGACGCTTAGTATAACATTAACCATCATAATCATTTTCGCAGGTTTTCTTCTTTCTATGTACATGACTAAGGTGATCATTCATCCTGTTAACAAGATCAGGGAGATAATAAATAATCTTGGCCTGGGAATTATTCAAAAAATAGACCACTCTCATAGCCGCAATGAAATAGGCAAAATGATTTATTCTGTCAATAATCTTTCTGAAAGGCTTCAGGCATCAGCTACGTTTGCACAGCAGACAGGACTCAGGAATTTTAATTTGCCTTTTCAGCCCCTTAGTGATGAAGATACCCTTGGCCAGGCGCTGATCGCCATGCGGGACAATCTTAAATCAAGTGATGAGAAAATAAACCAGGCACAGCATATCGCCCATCTTGGCAGCCTGGAAAAGGACATGGCGACAGGCAGGTTGTATCTGTCCGATGAGATGTTTAGCATCCTGGATATTGATCCTGTTTCTTTCGATTATAATTTCCAGGATATTTTAAAACTGATTCACCCGGAATACCAGGGTGCTTTTAAAAAGTATCGCGAAAACTACCTCCGGGGTTTGCAGCCCGATGATTTTGAATGCAAAATCGTAACACCGAAAGGAATAACAAAATATGTTATTATACAAAGCAAAGTAGTAGCAGATGCGCAGGGAAAAGTAACCAGGGTTGTTGGGATAATACAGGATATTACTGAAAGAAAAAAAGTAGAAGAACAAATTAAACTAAGCAACGAAAGATATGAGCTGGTGACAAAAAGCACTAATGATATGATCTGGGACTGGGACCTGGTAAATAATACAATTTTCAGGAACGATAATTACAACAAATTATTTGGCAACGATGCAGGGGATAAAAATGAAGTAGGAAAATGGATCAAACTGGTTCACCCGGATGACAAGGAGTGGGTATCAGATTATATTTCGCAGAAAGTAAAAGACCCCGATGCAGAGTCTTTTGAAGTTGAATTCCGCTATTTCAAATACAATGGTGAACTGGCGTACTTATATGACCGGGGATATATCATTCGTGATGAAAACAAAAAGGCCATCCGTATGGTAGGCGCTACCTGCGATATTACAGCAAGGAAAATGGCAGAAGCAGGATTAATTCAGAGTGAACAGTACAACCGGAACCTTTTTAATCAATCCCCGGTAGGACTGGCGCTTTCACGCATGGATGGAAAGCTGGAAGATGTAAATGAAGCGTATGCGAAAATTACCGGCCATACCATTGAAGAATGTAAAGAGATGAGTTTTTATGAAATAGCTCCCGGGAAATACAGTGCGCAGGAAGCAGAACAATTGAAAAGTCTTGAATTAACAGGCAGGTATGGACCTTATCAAAAAGAATATATTCATAAAGACGGCCACCTGGTGCCGGTAAGGCTTTCAGGTACTATTTTGGAAAGGAACGGGATAAAATACGTATGGTCCAGCGTAGAAGATATTACCGAACAGAAAAAAGCTAAAGCGACATTACGCAAAAGCGAAGAACGTTACCGGCAGATTGTTGAAACGGCGCAGGAAGGTATCTGGCTGATTGATGAAAATAATTATATAAGCTTCTTTAATAAAAAAATGTGCGAGATACTTGGTTACCCTGCTGAAGAAATGAAAGGTAAAAGATTATTTGATTTTATGGATGAGGAAGGCAGAGAAAATGCATTAGCTCAAATTGAAAAAAGGAAACAAAGAATTAACGGTAATTACGATGTAAAATACATTACCAAATCCGGAAAGTCTATTTGGACAAATATTTCTACCAACTCGATCTTTGATGAAGAGGGAAAATATAAAGGCGCATTGGCGATGGTAACTGATATTACGGAACGCAAAAAAGCAGAAGAAGCATTAAGCAATAATGAGCTACGCTTCCGTACTTTAACCGGCAGCGCGCCGGTGGGGATATTTCAAACAAACATTGAAGGGAAAACCATTTATGATAATAATACATGGCTTGAATATACAGGCATGTCGTACGAGGAAACACTGGGAGACGGCTGGGTGACGGCCGTTCACCCGGATGATCGCGAAATAATGATAAACGACTGGGATACCAGGTCAGAAAAAGGGCTTGAATCTTCTACGGAATACCGTCTTATTGATAAAAAAGGGGATATAAAATGGGTGATGGGTAAAGCCGTACCAATATTTAATAAAAGCGGGGAGCTATTCGGACATATAGGAACAGTGTCGGACATTACCGAAAGAAAACTGGCTATTGAATCCCTGCAACAAAGCGAAACTAAATACAGGCAAATCGTAGAAACGGCGCAGGAAGGTATCTGGCTGATTGATGAAAACGATACTACCAGCTTTGTTAATACTAAAATGTGTGAGATACTCGAATATTCGAAGGAAGAACTGACGGAGAGAAAGATTTATCAATTTATGGATGAGGAATCAGCAAAAAATTCGCTGGAACAGATTGCAAGACGAAAGCAGGGGAACAGTGAAATTCACGATACCGGGTTTATTACAAAAAGCGGTAAACATGTCTGGGTAAATATCTCTACCAACCCTGTGCTGGATGAGAATGGAAAATATAAAGGCGCTTTAGCCATGATGACCGATATCACCCGGCGTAAGCTTGATGAGGAATTACTTCATCAATCAGAGTTGAATCTTGCGGTTAAGAATAATGAACTGGAAGGAAAAAATAAGGAGCTCGAACAATTCGCGTATGTAGCTTCACATGACCTGCAGGAACCATTACGAACCACTTCCGCTTTTGTAGAATTATTCCAGCAACAATATAAGGGGAGGCTGGATGAAAAGGCAGATAAATACCTCGCTTATATTGTTCAGGCTTCTGACAGGATGAAAGTCCTGATCACTGATCTGCTGGAATATTCAAGAATTGGGAGCAAACTGCAATTGAAACAGGCGGACTGTACAATAATGCTGAAGGAAGTGCTGGATGACCTGGGTGTCGCTATTACTGAAGCCGGGGCAAAAATTACAGCAGGAGAACTGCCTGTTGTTAGTGGTTATCCGACAGAGATCAAACAACTTTTTCAGAACCTGATCATTAATGCTATCAAGTTCAGACGAAAAGATACTCCTTGTCAAATATATATTACTGCTCAAAAAAAGGGTTGCTACTGGCAATTCGCTTTTGCCGACAATGGCATAGGCATAAGCAAAGAGCATTATGAACGGATATTTGTTATATTCCAGCGATTGCATACCAGGAATGAATACCAGGGATCAGGTATAGGGCTATCTCATTGCAAAAAGATAGTTGAACTACACAAAGGAAACATCTGGCTGGAATCAGCAGTAGGTAAAGGCACCACTTTTTATTTCACCATCCCACAAAAAAATAAATGAAACAGAAATTGAATTGCGTACTGGTTATTGATGACGACGAACCGACAAATTTTTTTACCCGGATGATCCTCGAGGAATCGGGCTGCACTGAACATATTAAAATCGTGCAGAGCGGGCAAGAAGCGCTGGATTACCTGCTAAAAAGTGAAGCGGGTAACAATGCAGCGCTTTATCCAAGCCCGGACCTGGTTTTCCTTGATATAAACATGCCGGCCATGGACGGCTGGGAGTTTTTGAATGAATACAGGAAGCTGAATGTAATGAGCAGGATCATTGTAGTGATGCTTACTACTTCCCTTTTCCCGGAGGATAAATTAAAAGCCGCGGCGATGCCGGAGATATCTGGTTTTGAGAATAAACCTTTAACTGCGGAGAAAGTAGCAGCCGTGTTGGAAAAATATTTTACAAATGTGTTGGAAGAATAGCAAACTGTTATCCTGTTATTCAGCAGGTGGTAAAAAGTAATAGCCGGGCAGCCCTACTTTTTTCAAAGCTGCAATTCCTGTTTTGTAATAAAGCATTGTGGAAATACGAACGATTGGTGCTTATGGGTGGGATAAGAAATTAGTACAAGGGCTGTATAAAAAATAAAATAAGCCGCGAGAAAAAATAATAACAATTCATGTACTGTATCAAAATAGAAGTAGTATGAGAGTTTTGCCTATAATTATTTTATTATTAATGCAGGTATTTCCGTTTTTGTCTTACTCACAGGCGGCCAATCCAAAATTCAGTCATTTAACTACCGATGACGGGCTTTCTCAAAATTCTGTTTTCGCCATTTTGAAAGATCATAAAGGCTTTATGTGGTTTGCCACTGATGAGGGTTTAAACAAATATGACGGGTATAAATTTACCGTGTATAAACATGATCCTGCAGATCCCGGGAGTATCAGCAGTAATTCGCTATATGGTTTAATGGAAGATGAGGCTCATAATTTATGGATAGTATCAGCCGGCGGATTAGACAGGTTTGACAGGATAAATGAGTCGTTTATACATTACAAAAGCGGCGATGATGCGATTGCTTTCAGAAATATTTTCCAGGACAGTAAAAAAAGGATATGGCTGGGTTCAATAACCGGGTTTTGTTTGTTTGATGCGGACAAAGGGGCATTTAAGTTTTATAAAAATAATCCCAGGGACGCTAACAGCCTTAGTCAAAATTTTGTGTACAGGATCACGGAAGGTAATGATGGGGAATTGTGGATCGGTACCAGGAAAGGCCTCGATCGTTTTAATCCCGCGACCGGAAATTTTGTACATTATCGCAATGACCCGGGTAATAATAAAAGCATAGGGCCGGGTTATATCAAAACAGTATATAAAGACAGCAAGGGGAATATATGGGCAGGCACACAGGGAAGCGGCATTGCTTTATTTAACCGCAGTGACAATTCTTTTAGTAATTTCAAACACGACCCCCGCAATAAAACCAGTATAAGCCATAATGATATTTTATCTTTTACTGAAGACAATAATGGAAAATTATGGGTAGGCACTGAAAATGGCGGAATCAATGTATTTGATTACGCCAAAAAAACCTTTGTTTGTTATCAGTACAACGAATACGACCCTTTTAGTCTTTCAGGTAATTCTATACACAGCCTGTACAAGGATGATATTGGCAATATATGGGCAGGCACCTGGTCCGGGGGAATTAACTTACTTCCGCTATTTGGAGACAAGTTTACCCATTATAAAAAGATCCCCAATAACAACAATAGTCTTAGTAGTAATCTTGTGCTTGCCATCAGCAGTGACCGGGATAACAATATCTGGATTGGTACCGATGGGGGAGGATTAAGCCGCTTTGACCCGCGTACACACCAGTTTACAAACTACCTGAATGATAAAAAAAATCCGAAAAGCATGTACAATGATTATGTGCTTTCCGTATCGGAGTGTTTGCCTGGTGTTTTAGCACTGGGTTTTCATCTTGGAGGTTTGGATTTGTTTGATGTACAAAAGCAATCCTTTACTCATTATGCGCCGGGAATGAAAACCTCAAACGGGCTGACTTCAGCCAGTGTAAATATCGTTTATACAGACAGGCAAAACAACCTGTGGGCAGGCATCAATGATAATGGCAGCATTTATTTATTTGATAAAAAAACAAGAACGTTTACTGGTATTTTCCCGGATGCCAAAGACGCAAAAAGTATTATCAGCAACAGCATCCTGGCCATGTATGAAACCAAAGCAGGGCAGTTCTGGATAGGAGGTGATAAAGGATTATATCTTTTTGACAGGGCTGGCGGAAAATTTATTTACTATCAGCATGATCCAAAAAATAAGTATAGCCTGAATAATAATACTGTGTACTCTATAATGGAAGACCAGTCGGGTAATCTGTGGCTGGGTACTGCAGGGGGATTAAATTTCTTCGATTGTAAAACAAAAACATTTACCGCATATACTGAAAAAGAAGGCCTGCCAAACAATACGGTCTGGAGTACACGGCAGGACGACCACGGTAATTTGTGGATCAGTACCAATATGGGGATTTCAAGGTTTAACCCTGCCACTAAAGTATTCAGGAATTACACGGTAAATGATGGCCTTCAAAGTAATGCTTTTAAAGCTAAAGCATCATTCCAATCGCCTGGCGGTGAAATGTTTTTTGGAGGTGTAAATGGTTTTAATACTTTTTATCCCGACAGTATAAAAGATAATGATTTTGTGCCGCCGGTTTATATCACAGGTTTCCAGGTATTCAATAAACCGGTGGGTATAGGCAACTATTCACCTTTGAAACAATCCATCAATGAAGTAAAAGAGATAACGCTTTCTTACCAGCAATCCGTATTTACTATAGAATTCGCCGCACTCAACTTTACTCAACCCGGGCAAAACAAGTATGCTTATAAATTAGATGGCTTTGATGATCAATGGAACTATGCGGGTAATAAACGCACGGCCACCTATACCAATCTTGATCCGGGTACTTATGTATTTAAAGTAAAAGGCAGTAACAATGATGGTATATGGAATGAGACAGGTGCATCTGTTACAATAATAATCAGGCCTCCATTCTGGCTTACGTGGTGGTTTATGATGGCCGTTTCACTCTTAATTGTGGGCGGTAGTTTTGGGTTTTACCGGTTTCGTATAAGTATCATAAAAAAACAGAAAGCATTGCTGGAGCAAAAAGTGAATGAGCAAACCATTCAGTTGTTACAGTTAAATAAAGAAGAACGTAAAGCCCGCCTGGAAGCGGATCATGCCAACGAAGAACTGGAGAAAATGAATAAAGAACTGGAACAATTTGTTTATACCGCATCGCATGATTTGCGGGAGCCATTGCGGACCACCAGCAGTTTCGTCCAATTATTTCAAAAACAATACAAAGGGAAACTGGATGACAAAGCAGATGCATACCTGTCTTATATTATCCAGGCTTCCACCAGGATGAAAACACTGATTGAAGATCTGCTGGAGTATTCAAGAGTCGGCAATAAAATGGAATTGCAAAAGGTTGATTGTACTGTCATCCTGCAAGAGGTGATGACGGACCTGGGTACTGCTCTCAGCGAAGCAGGTGCGGAGATTAATTCAGATCAGTTGCCTGTTATTATTGGCTACCGCACGGGGATCAAACAGATTTTTCAAAACCTGGTCACTAATGCTGTCAAATTCAGGAAAAAAGAGGAGACGCCGAAGATCAGGATCAGTGCGGGCATGAAAGATGATGCCTGGCAATTCTCTTTTAGCGATAACGGTATCGGCATAGATCAGCAGCATATCGAGAAGATATTTATCATTTTTCAACGGCTGCATACCCGGAAAGAATACGAAGGATCGGGCATTGGGCTTGCTCACTGTAAAAAAATAGTTGAATTGCATGGCGGCAAGATCTGGGTTGAATCCAGGCCCGGTGAAGGAACTACTTTTCATTTTACCATTCCAAAAAATAAGTACTGATGCAAAGAAGATTAAATTGTGTTTTACTGATTGATGATGATGAACCTACTAATTTCCTCAGCAGGATGCTGATAGAAGAAGCCAACTGTACACAACATATACAGGTGGTACAAAGCGGCCAGGATGCGCTCAGTTATATTAAGAACAGTGAACGGTTTACAGGTAAAAATAAAAACCTGCCCACTCCCGATCTTATTTTTCTTGACATCAACATGCCGGCAATGAATGGATGGGAATTTCTTGCTAAGTATGCTGAACTGGAAAAGCGGCAGAAGGATAAAATAATAATGGTAATGTTAACTACTTCGCTTGATCCTGATGATGAAGTAAAGGCGAAGAATATTGCGGAGGTTACGGATTTCAGGCGCAAACCGTTAACTAAAAAAATGGTAGATGAAATATTGGAAACCTATTTTGCAGGTGAGGTCCCTGAAAATTAAACCCGGTTATAGTATCACCATACCGTGTGGTTGCGTAAGCAAAGAATAACAAGTACAATCTTTTCGAACAATGAATAAACTATTACAGTGCCAGCTCCGGGAGCATTGCGGCGGAGCGGACAAAGTACCTGGGAATATCAATGCGCTCTTGAATGCCATCAGTGCGACTTATGATCGTTTTGAAAAAGAGTATAAAAGAATAGAGGATTCTATGGAATTAAGTTCAAAGGAAATAATTGAGCTGAAGAACCAGGATAAAAAAAGCGGGAAGGATGAACTTGAAGAAGCTAACCGCCAGTTGAAAACACTGTTTGAAAATATTGAAGAAATCGTGTATTCGGTTGATATGGTTACACTTAAAATTTTACAGATATCCCCTGTTTGTGAAAAAGTATATGGCTATACCCCTGCGGAATTTTTAGAAGATGGTGATTTATGGCATAAGGTAATTCTTCCCGATGATATACATATCGTGGACCAGCATATAAAAGCGCTTTATGAGGGTAAGCAGGTTGTATGCCAGTATCGCATCCTTCGCAGGGACAAAAATATACGATGGCTCGAGAGCAAAATTATTCCATCATTGGATGCAGCGGGTCAACTGATAAGAATGGACGGTGTGACCATTGATATTTCTGAGCGCAAACAGGCTAAGAAGGAATTGGAGGAATCGGTTTCTATGCTGGAGGCAACGATTGAATCAACTGCGGATGGAATTTTAGTAGCAGATTTCAATGGGAAAATGGTCCGTTTCAATAAGAAATTTGCAGAACTGTCACGCATACCACGTGAAATACTGGATACACAGAATGATGAAAAAGCGATGTCATTTGTATTAGATCAATTGGCAAATCCCGCGGAATTTCTTGCTAAAGTAAAAGAGTTATATACTCACAAAGAAGCTGTGAGTTTCGACATAATAAAATTTAAAGATGACCGGGTATTTGAGCGGTATTCCCAGCCCCAGCTAATTAAAGGGAAGTGTGTGGGACGTGTCTGGAGTTTTCGTGATATTACGGAACGCAAGCTGGCAGAGGACAAACTCCTCATCACTTCTGCAGAATTGAAGCATGCCCTCAAAGCTATTAATAAAATTATGGACTCTTCCCTCGATGTGATTTGCGCCGTTGATGCGGAAGGATATTTTATACAAGTGAGCGCCGCATGTGAAACTGTCTGGGGCTATACGGCCGATGAACTTATAGGCAAACTCCTGATTGATTTTGTATACCCGGAAGACCGGGAGAAAACTCAAAAGGCGGCTAGTAACGTAATAGCAGGCCATAATATGATCAATTTCGAAAACCGCTATATACGTAAGGATGGTTCTTTAGTGCCGATAAACTGGTCGGCCAGCTGGGATCCAATAGAAAGGATCAGGTATGGAGTGGCCAGGGACGCAACAGAGAAAAAAAGAGCAGAAAAAGCTTTTGAAATCGAAAGGGAGCGGTTTAATGAAATGTTCTTACAGGCGCCCTCCAGTATGGGAATGTTAAAGGGACCGGATCATGTATATGAAATGGCGAACCCGCTTTATTTGCAATTAATTGGTAAGACAGATATAATTGGTAAATCAGTAAAAGAAATACTCCCGGAAATAGAAGAACAGGGGTTTATTGAAATATTGGACGAAGTTTACAAAACAGGAAAAAGCTTTTCAGCTAATGAAATGCTTGTAAAACTGCATAAAAATGAAACCGGGGAACTGGTTGAAATATATTTAAATTTTATTTACCAGGCTTACACCAATAGTGACGGAAATATAGAAGGCATTTTTTTCTTTGCAATAGATGTAACTGAACAAGTATTATCACGCAAAAAAATAGAGGAAAGCGAACTGCGCTACCGCTCACTTATTGAGCAGGCCACCGATGCTATTTGTATTGCTGATGTTTCCCTGAAATTTATTGATATCAACCCCTATGCATGCAAGGTTTTGGGATATACACAAGAAGAAGCTTTGCAGCTTTTTGTGACCGACATTATATTTATAGAAGACCTTAAAACAAATCCTTTTAAATTTAAGGAAGTAAAGTCCGAAGAAATCATCAGGAACGAAAGGAGGTTAAGAAAAAAGGACGGGACGGCGGTAGTAATGGAAGTAAGTACCAAATTAATGGAAGATGGAAGATTTATCCTTTTTGGACATGATATAACGGAACGTAAGATATCCGAAGAAGCGTTGAGAGAAAGTGAAAAACGCCTCCGGCAGATAATTGACCTCGTACCTCATTTTATATTTGCAAAAGATGGTGAAGGCAAATTCGTGCTGGCTAATGAAGCGGTCGCCAGGGCTTACGGTTCTGCCGTAGAAGATTTAATTGGTAAAAGCGATGCGGATTTTAACTCTCAAAAAGAGGAAGTCGAACATTTTTTGCAGGAAGACTTAAAAGTAATTAATAGCGGGAATGTCAAATACAATATAGAAGAAACAATAACGGATGCCGCCGGTAATGTACTGACGTTATCTACCACTAAAATCCCGTACACATCCCCGGGGCTTGATGCTCCCGGCGTATTAGGCGTTAGTGTTGATATTACTGAACATAAAAAAGCGGAAGCCGTATTAAAAGAAAGCGAGGGTCAGCTTTCTATCGCTACACAGATAGCTAAGCTGGGATACTGGGAATATGATGTACCAAAAAACTTATTCAAGTTCAACGACCAGTTTTATTCTATTTTAAAAACAACGGCTGAAGAAGCAGGGGGTTATACTATGTCATCGGAACAGTATGCCGCCCTATTTGTATACCCGGATGATATTCCGATGCTGGTTAATGAGACGGTAAAGGCCGTCAAATCGCCGGATCCGCATTATACCCGCCAGATTGAGCACCGTATTAAATACCCGGACGCTGAAATAGGATATATGACATTTCGTTTCTTTACCGTCAAAAACGAACCTGGCCGCACTATTAAAATTTTTGGCGCCATCCAGGATATAACAGAACGCAAGAAAGCAGAAGAAACCCTGCTTAGGTCAGAAGCTGATCTTGAAATAAAAAACAAACAACTTGAACTAAAAAACAAAGAGCTGGAGCAATTTGCTTATGTGGCATCGCATGATATGCAGGAACCGTTGCGTACCACCTCCAGTTTTGTAGAACTGCTGCAGAAGCAATACAAGGGTAAACTGGATGAAAAAGCGGACAAGTATCTCACGTTTATCACGCAGTCATCGGACAGGATGAAAGTATTGATTAAAGACCTGCTTGACTATTCACGTATCGGCAGAAAGAAAGAACTGGCGCTGGTGGATGGTAATATAATGCTGAATGAAGTGCTTGCTGATCTTGGACAGGCTATCCACGAAGCCAATGCTGTAATTATCGCCGACCATTTACCCGTTATCAGTGGTTATCCCACGGAGATCAAACAGCTGTTTCAAAACCTGGTTGCGAACGCTATAAAATTCAGGAGACAACATGTAACCCCGGCTATTCATATCTGTGTTCAGAAAAAAGGCGGCTATTGGGAGTTTGCATTTAAGGACAACGGCATTGGAATAGATGAGCAGCACAGGGAAAGAATATTTATAATTTTTCAGCGGCTGCACACCCGTAATGAGTATGAAGGATCAGGTATTGGTCTTGCTCATTGTAAAAAAATTGTTGAATTGCATGGCGGGAAAATCTGGATCGAATCCATACCGGGCGAAGGAAGCAGTTTTCATTTTACTATACCTGTATAAAATTCATAAAGGATGAAGATAAAATTGCGTTTATTATCTACAGGTATATATATTGGTTGAATAGTATTTGTTGATCCTGTCTTTCACTTTAATCTTCCTGATCAATTCATAATACTGTTGATCATGATTGTAATACACCCCGTATGCATCAATGCTTTAACCTGTAAGGCCATCATTGGCCTCTATCAAATACAGGGTGGACGAGTTGGAAGGATTGGAATCGCCTTCAAAACGATAAGTTTTAATAACGGTAAGATCATCGGGTTTATATAGTTTTCCTGGCGGACCGCTAAAACCCTCTTCCGCTACCCGGAATTCGTTGTTCTGTTTCCTGATGCGGAGTTTTTCTACTACACCACTTACTGTACTGTAGCCATTATAACAAAATAGCTTATAATGATTTGTTGGCATGATTTTATAAATCTATATTCCGGCAATTGTTTGATAACAGTAAAATTTACCAGTATGTCAATTAATCTTTTAGAAACAGTACAACAAAATTTAGGCTATCCTGCATTACAAAAGATTGATCCTAACACCCAGCAGGTAGCAACAGATGAAAAAGCGCCGCCAGAAGATAAATTCGGCCAGGCGGCCATACCGGCTGTGCTTACCGGATTGTATAAATATGTACAATCGGATGAGGGAGCCACTGAGCTTTTACGGGGCGATAATTCCACAAACTGGGTGGGTAAACTTTTTGACGACAATAAGAAAGAAGTGATACATACTATTTCAGCGTATGCCAAACAATCCGACCAGGATCCTGTTGCAAAAATGAATGCGATAGCAAAGGAAGCTGTAAAAGTAGTAAAAGCTAATTTACCCGTTACGGCTGGCAGTAAAGAAGTAAAGCTTTTTTTCAGTCATCAAAAAAGTAATATCCTGCTGTATTTACCCGCTGAATTAAATATGGGTGAATTATTACACGATACTACATTGGATGACAAAACCAATAAAATGGAAGGTCCTATATCCAGTTTAATGCAAAGCATAGGAGGTGCGTTTTCGAAACCGGTGATGGATAAAGACATTGAAAGCCGTAAATAAGTTTGCCCAGTTGGTTCGTGTATTAGTTCTTTAACTATTTAGCGCTTTTAATGCCTTATCAAGCGAATTAGAAGAATGTAAAACAGGCAAAAAAATATCTCCCTTTTTTTCGGCCCTTTGCAGCAGATTCTGTATGGTGAAATGAGAGGGATGCAACTGGTGATTTACTTCTTTCCAATCCAATGGTGTGGATACCAATGCCCCGGCTACAGGCCGTAAACTATAAACAGAAGCTAATGTCTGGCCGCTCCTGTTTTGCAAATAATCAATATAAATCCTGGGACCCCTTTTATTCAAAGATCTTTCCAGCGTGGTTGTTTTGGGTAATTGTTCCTGTACTAAAGAAGCAATAATATGCGCAAAATCTTTTACCGTTGTATAATCATATTTGTTTTTAAGGGGAACATATACATGAAGGCCAGATGAACCGGAAGTTTTGCAATAAGAAGTAACACCGGCTTTATCTAAAATCATTTTGGTGGCAAGCGCCACGTCTATTACTTCCGTAAAGTTATTTTTAGGAGAAGGATCAATGTCAATAACCATCCATGTCGGATGCCCTGGTTTCAGAGCAGTACTGTTCCAGGGATTCATTTCTATACAGCCCAGATTAACAAGGTATAATAACGTAGCCTTATTATTGCATACTATATAATCAATAACCTTATTATTGCTTTCACTTTTTACTTTAAAGACATCAACATAGCCGGGTGCATTTTCGCCTGCATCTTTATGGTAGAAGCCTTCATCACGGATTCCATTGGGGTTTCTTTTTAACGAAAGAGGTCTTCCTTTTAAATGAGGGAGAATATAACCGGCCATTTTATCATAATATTCTAATACATCACCTTTGGTAAATCCTTCACCAGGCCAGAATATTTTATGGCGATTGCTGACAGCGACTTTAAACTTACCCACCTTCATCTTATCATTTCTTTTAATTTCAGTAATGTCTTCCACTACTTCCTGGTTTATAGTACTACTGTTTTTTTCATCCCTGAGGCGCAGAAATACAGGGTGGCGGAATATTTTATCTTTTGTAATTTCTGTATAGGCAATATCCGCTACCAGCTTTGGGCGTAACCAGGTGACGCTGCCATTCAAGGGAACTTTTATATTAAAAGGAGAAACTTCAGTTTCCAGGGATAGCATTTCTTTTTTTAGAGAGGTCAGCAGTTTTTCGGTAAAGCCAGTACCGACATGGCCGCAGTATAACCACTGCCTCCCTTTCTTTTTAGCAAGCACAAGCGAACCGAACTGGGACCTTTCTCCTTTTGGAGCCGTATAGCCCACAATAACTACTTCAGCGCTCCGGATATTCTTAACTTTTGACCACTCTTTGCTGCGATATCCTCTTACATATACACTTTCTTTTTTCTTTGCCATAATTCCTTCCAGCCCAAGTTCCCGTGCATTTTCAAAAAAAGATATTCCCTTGCTGTCAATATGATCGCAATACCGGATGGTTGTATTTTTCGCGAGTAATTTTTTTAAGATCTTTTTACGGTCAGTTAAAGGCAGGCCTTCCATGTTTTTCCCATCTAATGCTAACAGATCGAACACATAAAAGATAAGCGGAAAGTTCAGGTGATTTTCATACTGCTGGAGTTTTTGAAAATCAGGGAGATTTTTTTCATTCAATAAAACGATTTCTCCGTCGAGTATCGCTTTATGTTTTATTTTTTTGAGCGCCGTAGCAATAACCGGGAACCGCTGGCTGAAATCAATCCCGTTACGGGAATAAAGTTTTATTTCCTGTTTGTCAACTTCCGCAATAGCACGATAGCCATCCCACTTTATCTCAAATATCCAGTCAGGATCGTCAAAAGGAATTTTGGCAACAGATGCCAGCATGGGTTTAATATAGGTGTTTAATTTTTTTGCCTTCCCATGGCGGATAGATGCAATGACTTTTATTGGTTTTAGGTTCCCGTTCGCGTCTTCCGCATTGTAAATGGTGTTTACCGAATATTCATCCTTATGTTTTATCAGCAGCCAGTTCTTTTCATTATTTTTCAACCTGATCAATACAAACTCACCTTTGAGTTTTTTGCCTTTCAGCAAAAATTTTAATTCTCCTTTTTTCAGTGATTGTAACGCTTCCTTTTCTGAAACGGGTTCGTGTTTGGCATTTACCGGGCTGAAAGTACCATTATCCCATATTTCAACTTTACCTGCTCCATAGTTACCAGCAGGTATTGTTCCTTTAAAAGTAATATAATCTACCGGGTGATCTTCCACCATCACTGCTAATCTTTTCTCGGAAGGGTTAAGGGATGGTCCTTTCGGTACAGCCCAGCTCTTTAAAACGCCATCCAGCTCTAAGCGGAAATCATAATGCAGGTGAGATGCCTGGTGCCGCTGCACCACAAACCGAAAGGTCTTTCCGTTTTTTCTTTTACCGGTCGGCTCTCCGGTGTTATTGAAATCTCTTTTTTTATTATAAGCAACCAGGCTCAAGACGCTTTTCTTTTTTCAGAAAGACTGGCTTTCAATTGTTCCATCAAATCTTTTGTTTTGGAGTGAACGATTTTCAACGGGCTAAATGGCACGGCTTTTCCTTTGGATTTGGCTTTGATAATCTTCAATAGTTTTTCAGTGTAATCATCCTTGTATTTTTTTATATCAAACGGTTTTGTCAATTGATTGATAAGGCTGGTGGCCATTTTAAGTTCAGCAGGCTTACTTCTTCCGGTGGGCAAATGCAGGTCTTTTGTAGGGCGTATTTCCTGTGCAAAACGGATGCGGTTCAGGATAATCACATTATTCAGGGCTTTGATAATACATACATGCTCCCGGTTGTGCATTACAAATATACCCACCCCTGCCTTGCCTGTTTTTTGTAATGCATCTCTTAATAAACTATAGGCTCTTGTACCTGTTTTCTCCGGTTCAAGATAATAAGGCGCTTCAAAATAAGTGCTGTCAATTTCCTTTTCGTCTGCGAATTGCAGGATTTCAATGTGTTTTGTTTTTTCCGGGCTGGCCTTTTCAAAATCGGTTTTATCCAGCACTACATATTTATCATTTACGAGGTAGCCCTTCACTATGTTTTCCCACGCTACTTCCTTGCCTGTATTTTCATTTACCCGTTTAAATTTAATGTTGGCGTGGTCTTTTTTGTCCAGCATATCCAGGTCCAATGTACTTTCTTCGACTGCACTGAACATTTTAATGGGAATATTTACCAGGCCGAAGCCAACGGAACCTGTCCAGATTGCTTTCATGTTATTTTATTAAACGTAGTTTAAAAAGTTTGGGGGCCAGGTTTAATTGAATAATATCTGTTCATCCCTGTCTTCCAGTTTAATCTTTCTGATGAATTCGTCATACTTTTCATCATGATTGGAATATACCCCGTATGCATCCATACTATACCCGATCAGGCCATCATTTGCTTCAATCAAATACAGTATAGAAGAGTCAGAAGGGTTGGATTCCCCTTCAAAGCGGTATGTTTTAATGATCGTAAGATCGGAAGGGGAGTAGTGTTTATTATTACTCGCTGTAAACCCTTCGTCTGTCATGGTAAATTCGTTATCCAGCCTTTTTACCCTTAGCTTTTCAAGGACAGTGCTTAACGTCGTCATTTGTGTGGGGGTCGTTTGCATAAAAATATTTTTATTCATTCATTCAAAGTCCATGCCGTTTACCACCACACCGGTACCAGCTAAAGCAGTCATAGCTTCTTCTGTGTTTTTCTTTACGCCTTTTGCAGCGCCTGTATTTTTAATCGCAAAGACAGCCAGGCAGGTTTTCGTAAACCGGCCAAGCATTATACTACGGGTTGTAATAAACAGGCAGCGGGTTTAAAAAATAAAAGGAAAGCCATACCTTTTGGAGATATGGCTAAGGCGAAATGAATATGTGTATAAATGTTTCTCTACTCTTTCAGGTTGTTGGATTCTTCATAATTCCTGATTTTATTATAAAGCGTCTTCCTGTCAATCTTTAATACTTCAGCCGCTTTTGTTTTATTGAACTTCACCTGCTTTAGTACATTCATAATAGTTTCATATTCGGCCTGCGAGGCGGCATCCTTAAGATCAGTTACAGGATGTTTGTGAAAAAAATCATTGCCGGGCAGCGTACGATCAGTTAATTGTTTGGTGGGGTTGCCGATTATTTCCCAGGGCAGAACATTAGGTGTGATTTTTCCGGACGTAGATAATAAAGCGGATCTCCGGATAACATTCCTGAATTCCCGTAAATTGCCCGGCCAGTCATAGTTTAAAAAAAGCTGCACTACTTCCTCGTCAAATCCGTCCAGTTTTTTATTTAATTCCAGGCAAACTTTTTCAAGAAAAAAAGCGGAGAATAATGAGAGGTCTTCCTTTCGTTCACGCAGCGAAGGAATGGAAATGGAAAACTCGTTAAAACGGTGATATAAATCTTCCCTGAATTTCCCTTTGCGGTAAGCTTCCTGCAGGTTTTCATTAGAGGCGACAATAACCCTTACATCTGTTAAAATGTCTTTATGGCTGCCTACCCGTTTAAATTTTCGTTCCTGTATCACCCGCAACAAAGTAGCCTGTACATCCAGTGGTAAATTAGTTACTTCATCTAATAATAAGGTGCCGCCTTCAGCAGCTTCAAATATTCCTTCTTTATCGGAAACAGCGCCGGTGAAGGAGCCTTTGACATGACCAAATAATTCACTGGCGGCAAGCTCCCTTGATAAAGTACCGCAATCAACCGCAATAAAAGGCTTGTTGCTTCTTGCACTTCTCTGGTGAATTGTTTTTGCAATCACCTCTTTTCCGGTTCCGCTTTCACCATATAGAATCACGCTGTAATTAGTGGGCGCTACCAGTTCTACCTGTTTATATACATCCACCGAACGGGGTGAGATACCCACCATGAACTCTTCTGTGGATGATGTTCCATTCTTCCTGGGCGAATTGGCAGTATCAATGATTCTGTGATCTCCTGTTTCCCCGGAAGCTGATAACTCATTTAATCCTCTTTTGATTACATTAATTACTTCTTCGGGTATCAATGGCTTGGTGATGTAATCAAACGCACCATGCCGCATTACTTCTACCGCCATTTTTACGTCTGAATAACCGGTTATAATGATAACCACCACTGCGGGGTTAATGCTCTTTGTTTCCTGCAGCACTTTTCTGCCATCCATATCTCCCAGGCGAAAATCACATAATACGACATCAAATTTATTTTCTTTAAACTTTGCCAGTCCCTTGTTACCGGTTTGTGCAGTATCTGTTTCAAACCCTTTTCGCTGCAGGAAATGAGCGAGTAGCTGACACATATCCGTATCGTCGTCAATAATAAGTATCCGCCTCATGAGATGATTTTTATTTTATAAATAAAGATAAGTAAAGTCTATGCGCTTGCTATTCCCCTCCTTGCTAATAGTAGAGAATTTCAACCTGTTTGAGGAAGAATATCTACCATTGAATTCCCATAATAGCAAACAAAATGCCTGTTCTCAGCAGTTATTCCCGGAAACGCAGTTGGCAAAGCATTTGTAACTTAAAACATTAAATTACAGACTTTTTAACCCTGAAATAAGCCAATAGCCACCATGTCTTCGGTAATAAAAGTACTTATTGTAGATGATGAACCAGATATTTGTTATTTCCTCAGCCGCAACCTTTCTAAAAGAGGATTTATAACCGCCTCCTCTAATACCCTTGCGGCGGCGGAAAAGCAACTCGAAATGAGCACACCTGATATTTTGTTGCTTGACAATCATTTGCCGGACGGAAGAGGGATGGATTTTGCCGCTAAAATCAATGATAAATATCCTGAGTTGAAGATCGTAATGATAACATCTCATGATCTTCCGCCTGACAGGGCCAAAGCCTATAGCAACGGAATTGATTTTTTCCTGGCTAAGCCTTTTACGATTGATGAAATTAACCAGGTAGTAGATTTTTTTACAAATACCAGGTAGAAAATTTGTCCCATTTCTTTAGCCTGGGGAATTAATTCTACGAAGTGTATATTTTCCTCCTGTTAATAGGGTTTATAAAATCTCTTTACATGCAATTTAATGTAATAAAGAAACTGGTTCCTTTTCCCGGGATGCTTTCAACTGTAATTTCCCCTTTGTGATTGAGAATTATATTCTGCGAGTTTGCCAGGCCTAAACCATTGCCTGCCTTCTTAGTGGTAAAATAGGGTTCAAATAACCGGTTAAGCGATTCATGGTCCATGCCGGAACCGTTATCAGTGATTATTACTTTGCATTTACCATTTTCTTCTTTTGTCTCAAGGGTAAGTAAACTTCCTTCCTTATTGTTCATTGCTTCCAGCGCATTAATGATTATATTCAGGAAAGCGATTTTTATTTTCTCTTTATCAACAGAAATATCACAGATTTGCGGGGTGTATTTTTTTCTTACTTCTGTATGGGTGAGTAATATCCGGTCAGTGGCTTCTTTCAATGTTTCATTCACCAGGTCGTTAACAGAAGTAGTTGTATAAGTCAGCTCAGAAAATTTTGTGGAATTTAATAAATCAGAAATAAGTTGGTTAATGCGGCTGCTGTTCCTTCTTATCATGTCAAAGAGAAAGGATGTGTTTTCACCCGTTTGAAGTAATTCTGATTTTAACTGGTCTGCGGCCAGGGTGATATTGGTAAGCGGGTTTCTTACTTCATGGGCTATCGTTATGGCTATCCGGCCTGTTGCAGCAAATTTTTCCAGGCTCCGCATTTTTATAAGCTCTGTATTGGCTTTATCAAGGTCCCCGATACGGTTCTTTAGCTGGAGCTGGTAGTCCAGCAGGTCCTGCCGGGCCTTTTGTCTCGATTTACTCACCTTCATATAGGTTATAAAGCCGAAAAATATCAATGCAAAAGCAAGTGTCAGGGAGATAATAGTGATAGCGGTTATAACGCTGGTTGTTTCCTCCAGGTTTTCTTCCCTTTCTATTAATAACTTGCTTTCTTCCCGTTCAAGCATGGCAACCTTTATACGGATATCATCCATTACCATTCTTGATTCAGTCTGCAACGTTAGCATGGAATCTGTCATTCCCCTGTTATTATCATTAAATGACCGGATACTAAACCTTAGAATCTCAAACCTCCTGTCAAGAACTTGTTTCAATTGTTGTAAGCGTTCGTGTTGCCCGGGATTATCCTTTGTCAATACCAGCAATTCATCATAGAGAGAGTCCGCCGCTTCATAACTTCCAAAATAAGGGTATAGAAATTCTATATTTTTTGTTATCACATAGCCTCTTACCCCGGTCTCACCGTCCTTTATTTTGTCGAGCATATTATTCAGCTTCTTTATTACATCATTAGTATGTGCTACCACCGCGGCCTGTTTCACTAATTGCCTGTTGGAATAGAGGTTGACAAGATAGGCTAAGAGTAAAAGTATGAAAGCAGTTATATAAACGTTGCGGATACCTTTTTCCGTCTTTGTTCTTTTAAGTATTCTTTTCATACAACGGTGTATAAAATTTCTTATAGCTATTTATGCCCGGTCAAATGAGAAGATGGCTGCATCAGGATTTTTTTTCCCGTTCACCAGGTCTGCAATAATCTCTGCACCTATCAAACTAAAGGTAATCCCATTGCCTCCAAAACCGAGTGCAAAATAGCTATTTGGCAGTTTTTTGTAAGTCCCGATAAATGGTAAACCGTCTTTGGTGGATCCAAATGTGCCTGTCCAGCTAAATTCAGAAATAAAATTTATATGAGGGAAAACTTTTTTAAAATCAGCGACGAGTTTCTTTGTTTTAGAAGCGATTAAATCATCTCTTTTCTTTGGGGAATAAAAATCTTCATCCCTGCCTCCAATCAGAATTCGGTTATCAGGAGTGGTACGCATATATAAATAGGGGCGGGCCGTATTCCATAAAAGCATATCGTTTTTCCAGTATGGCCTTTCCAGGCTCAGTATTTCACTGATAGCAGCGTAAGTGGATTGCAGTTTTACAACAGGCTTATCAATATAGTTAACGACTTCATAGCCGGTAGCATAGACCAATTTCCGGGCTTTTATCCAATATCCATTTTCCGTTAGAAGTTCCACACCTCTGCTGCTATGTTTAATTGTATGGATAGCGGTCCGGTCATACACTTCAAGACCTTTTTTTATGTTGTATTGGTGCAGGCTATGCGTAAACATATAGGCGTTTGTTTGCGCGCCATCTGCGGAAAGAATAGCTGCGGGGGCATACATACCTGATTTTTCGAATACAGTTTCTTCTTCCAGGTATTGCACTTTAAACCCATGTTTTTTCCTGGCGGCAAATTCTTTTTTCAGACCCTCCACGTCTTTTTTGGCCGCTGCGTAATAAAGACTTTTCTTTTTTTGTATATCTGTAAAACCGATTTTATCTGCCAGCAGGTATAGTTTATCTATTGCTTCCCTGCAAAGCGAGTAGGAACGTACCGCAGCTTTTTCACCAATTAATGCAGCCAATTTGTATAAGGGGATGTCAATTTCATATTGCAGTAGTGATGTGCTTGCGCAAGTACTGCCGAGCCCAATACTCCTTGCATCTACGATGATACAGTCAATACCTTTTTGCATAAGGCGGTGAGCCGTCAATGCGCCGGAAATACCTCCCCCCATGATCACTACATTTGTTCTGGTATCTTTTTCCAGTTTCGGGTAGTTTGCTACCAGCCCGTTTTTAATAAGTGAAAACGGGTAGCCTGCTTTAAGGTTCATTGGCCGGGCTTTAGTTAAGATATCTTCTTAAGGTCCAGGCCAATGTTTCATGTTCTCTCAATAAATCGGTAATGAAGTCAGCCGTACCCTTGTCACCGTATTTTTCATCACAATCATCAATACTTTTCCGCAGGGAAATGATTACGGTTTCATGGTCTTTGAGCAATTCTTTTATCATTTCTGCCTGTGCAGGGTACTTGCCCGGGCTTTCCTTCAGTGAAGCAGCTTTTAGAAATTCCGTCATTGTGCCGGGTGTTTTTGATCCCAGCTTATTGATCCTTTCCGCTATCTCATCTATAGCTTCCTCCAGTTTTTTATAATGGGCTTCAAACAGTTTGTGGAGTTCCATAAAACTATTACCGGAAACATTCCAATGGAATTTCCTGGTCTTGGTGTACAATACAACCGCATCTGATAGTATGGCTGTCAGCAGGCCGTTGACAGCGGAAAGATTTTTTTCGGATAACCCGATGTTCGGTTTCATAACAGTTTAATTAAATGGTTAAAAATTTTATCAATTCCTATCAGACAATATCTATTCCAATCTGGCTGTATCTTAAGAGGGGTTGTGTTTTCATCATTTGGGGAAAATTCACCCCTTAATACTTTTTAAATAAAATAATAATCCCGCTGGTGGCGAAGTTTAAATTCTGGCATAAAATTTTGTTTCATTAAACTGGCTTATTTAAAAATCAATAATTAAAATTCTTCAACTTATGTTACGCTGGACAATCACTTTTTTAATCGTAGCCATCGTTGCTGCATTGCTGGGTTTTGGAGGAATAGCTGCCGGAGCCGCTTCAGTTGCTAAAGTCTTATTTTTTATTTTCCTGGTTCTTTTTCTCATTTCACTGATTTTTGGAAAAAACTTTGGACGGTCGGATGTATGACCTGCAGGAAATGAAACCTTAACCTGTTTAATCACTTTATCTGCTGTTTATGAAACGAATACTCATGATTCTGTGTTTTTTGTTTTTGGCTCTGTGGGTAGCGGGTTTATTTTATCCTAACCGCACCATGAGCATACATATTGCATTGATAGTTGAACTTGGTTTCTTAGTGTATTCGCTGATGAGTAAAAAGTCAGCTACAGGCAAGAGTGCGGAGAGTGCCAGTCACCAGTAATAAGGAGAGCATTAGTTTTTATAAATTCTTTTTCAAATTTTAAAAATTCAAATTTATGAGTACTTCAAAAGTCCTATTAGGTTTTGTAGCTGGTGCAGCCATTGGTGCGTTAGCTGGTATTTTGTTTGCCCCGGACAAAGGTTCAAACACAAGAAAGAAAATTGCCAATAAAACGGGTGATATTACCGATTCAGTAAAAAACTCTTTCAGCGATTTTATTGATACAGTAAAAAATACATATAGTGGAGCAAAGGATGAAGCTGAAGAGCTGACTGATAAGGCTAAGGCAAAAATGAATAACCTGAAAAATGAAGCAAAAAGCGCTTTATCCTGATTAAGTAACAGTAACAAACCGGCTTATATTTAACAGACAACTATGCCATCTACCGTCGAGCATATAGAAGAATTGGTGACTAAGGCAGGCGATCTTGCAGAAACAAAAATTGAATTGTGGAAGCTGAAAACTGCAGGTAAAATTTCTGAGACGCTGTCATCCCTGATTTGTGTTATGGCTATCGCTCTTTTTACAGGAGCGGCCATTACCATTATCAGTATTGGCGCAGCCATCTATATTGGTTCGTACATGGGAGATATTAGCTATGGTTTTTTTATAGTGGGCGGTTTTTACGCCTTAGCCGGTTTGTTACTTTATTTGTTTCGTAAGAAATGGATTAAGATCCCTTTAAGTAATCTGATCATTGATAAAATCATAAAATAGTGATAACCCGGGTATCCAATATGGTTGACTTGCAAAAAAGGATTGCTGAACTGGAACGTGTGCAGGCCCATCAATTGGCTGACCTTAAGCAATCTGCCATGAGCGTGGTGGACAGCATCAATCCTTCCAATATAATTAAAAGCGTATTGAAAGATATTGGAACGTCCCCGGAATTGCGAACTTCCGCTATTGATACAGTTATCGGCATCAGCGCCGGTTTTCTTGGCAGGAAATTATATATTGGCAAATCCGGAAGTATAGTTAAAAAAATTGCCGGAACAGCTTTACAGTTTTTGATCACCAATTTTGTAAGAAAGAAAATTCCTGAAATGCGGGAGGATAAGCTTCATAACAATAATATTGAAAATTAAAAAGCAAATAATTAAAGCCTATGAAAAGAGCTGGATCTCCTGATCCAGCTTTTTACTATAATTTACCCGGGCTTATACTTTCATAAACCGATAGTATTTAAAAAGAAGGCTAATGAGCGTAACATTTAATAACCGGATTAAGCAAATTTTACTTTTATCCCTGCTGATCTTGCTCATCTGGGTAGCCATTCAACAGTTAAGTATATTTCTGCCTGGTTTATTAGGAGCTGTAACCCTGTATATCCTGAGCCGCGCCAACTATTTTCAACTTATTTTCAAAAAGAAATGGAAAAAAGGCCGTGCTGCGGGGCTATATATTATTTATTATCTTTTGTTGCTTGGACTCCCGGTTTTTTTGGCTATTACATTGATCAGTCCCAAAGTAAATGATTTTCTGAGTGAACCAACCGCTAACCTGGCAAACATCAAACAGGCAGTGATCCAGGTGCAGCAAAAGATGGGTATTACCATCGTGTCCGAAAAATCATTATCCGGTACATTGGAGAAGGTAACCACTTTTCTTCCTTCTATTCTAAACAGCACGGCCAATCTTATTGCTAATTTGGCCACTATGCTGTTCTTTCTTTATTACATGCTTTATTATGGGCGTGAAATGGAGAAAACGCTTTTTCGGATCATACCGTTAAAGGATGCCAATACCACCTTGCTGGCTACTGAAACAAAAAAAATAGTGAAGGCGAATGCGCTTGGCATCCCCCTTATATCCATCATCCAGGGGCTTACTGCTACATTAGGGTATTTCATTTTTGGTGTAAATGAATGGGCCCTATGGGGTTTTTTAACGGGTGTGTTTGCGTTTTTCCCGATAGTGGGTACTATGGTAATATGGGTGCCGCTTGTGCTTTATACTTTTACAACCGGTCATACTGGTATGGCTACCGGCCTGCTGCTATACAGTTTACTTATCACCGGTAATGTTGACTATGTTGCCCGGATCACTATTATGAAAAGACTAGGGGATGTACATCCTGTCATTACTGTTTTAGGTGTCATCGTAGGATTAGGTTTATTTGGTTTTATTGGTTTGGTTTTTGGTCCCTTATTAGTTAATTACATCATCGTCATTTTCAAAATATATATGAATGAGTTTGTGGAGCCATTGGCAGAAGAGCAAGTGCCCGTATCACCTGTTCCTGCTGTCACAGCAGAAATCACGGCCTGAGTCCAATAACGAAATAATAAACTTCCGGCCAAAAGCTTTGCTCAATTCCGGGTAGAGGATGGAATGTTTTAAATAAACTGTGTGTTATCTTCGGTAGTACAAATCTTTTTGTATGTCTGAATTTAATAAACGGATAACGCAGATATTTCTTTTATCCATCATCATTTTACTGGCTTACCTCGTAGTAGAAGAGCTCTATATTTTCCTCCCGGGGTTACTGGGCGCCCTTACGCTGTATATCCTTAGCCGGGCTAATTATTTTCAACTCGTCTATAACCGCAAATGGAAGAAAGGAAGGGCGGCGGGTCTTTTTATTTTATACTATATATTCCTGATCGGTCTCCCGGTTTTCCTGGCTGTAGTAGTGATCAGTCCCAAGCTCAACACCTTCCTGGAAAATCCAGGGGCGATGATCACTGATGCAAAACATTCCATCATCATGGTGCAGCAAAAAACAGGCATCAATCTTATTTCAGAAAGTTCGCTATCCGCCTCTTTAAATAAGTTATCAGCGTTTATCCCTTCTGTTCTGAATAGTACAGCTAATCTTATTACCAACCTGGCTATTATGCTGTTTATATTATATTTCATGTTTTACAATGGCAGAGAAATTGAACGGACGCTTAACAGGATTATCCCGCTGAAGCAGGAAAACATTAATATGCTGGCGTACGAAACAAAAAAGATGGTGAGAGCAAACGCACTGGGTATCCCGCTTATATCTATCATACAGGGGATTACAGCTACCCTGGGTTATTTTATTTTTGGCGTAAAGGAATGGGCATTGTGGGGCTTTCTTACCGGTGTATTTGCTTTTTTTCCTGTAGTAGGGACAATGATCGTCTGGGTTCCGCTGGTGATCTATACGTATGCAATCGGAGACACCTGGCAGGGAACAGCTTTGCTTATATACAGTGTAATAGTTACCGGTAATATAGACTATATAGCAAGGGTCACGTTGTTGAAAAGAATGGGGGACGTACATCCCGTGATCACTATTCTTGGCGTCATTGTAGGATTAGGTTTGTTTGGATTTGTCGGGCTGATATTCGGGCCATTGCTGATCAGCTATATTATCGTCCTTTTCAATATTTATATGAATGAATTTATAGAAACAGCGCCTGCGCCCCGGGTACAAACACCAGAGGAAAGTAAAGATGATATCCAGGCGGGAGAATAAAAAAGCCGCGTTTACAATAAACGCAGCTTTTCAATAATAAGATAAATAATGATCAGTTCCTGTTGAGCTTGGATAGCAAACGAAGTATTTCCAGGTACAACCATACAACTGTTACCAGTAATCCAAATGCACTGTACCATTCCATGTATTTGGCCGCTTTCATTTCCACACCTTTTTCTATCGTATCAAAATTAAGCAGCAGGTTGAATGCCGCAAGACAGACAACCACAATGGAGAAACCAATGCCAAGCGGGGTAGCAGCATTAGTAAATGCGCCTACTTGTGTATGAAAAATAGAGAAGGCTATCCATTGAATAAGGTAAAATACACCCACGCAAATTGTAGCGATAGTAATAACTGATCTTAATTTACCTGTTACCTTAATAATACGATACCTGTATAAGAGGAACATTACTAATGTAACAACTAATGTTAAAGCAACTGCCTGCATCACTAGACCCGGGTATTTTGTTTTATAGGCATCATCAAATATCGCTGAAACAGATCCTACAAATAATCCTTCGAGTATAGCATACACAGGAGCCAAAAAAGTAGCCGATGGTTTTTTAAATGCCATTACGAGTGCCAGCGCCAAACCGCCAAATACTCCTACGAGCAACAGGGGCATGGGGTCACTTCCTTTATAATACTGGGACCATGCGAAAAGTGTACTTCCCAGCATCAGCATAATTAAAACGCCGAATTTATTCATCGTTCCGTTTACCGTCATTTCCTGCCCGGTGCTTATTCCCTGGAAGATGGTGCCTTCAAAGGATTTTTCCTGCAAGGCGGGATTACCTGATTTAAATAATGCCATAGTGGTTTAATTTTTTATGAAGATAAATAATAAAATCCCAAAAATATACCCAAATTTCATCCCACAGATGATGAATATAAGTAATTGGTATTTGTAATTTTAGCCTGGATTTTCTTATCAATAATGCCAGCGTACAAAGGCTTCCATAGCGGCATAATGTGTTAAGCCAAGATCGGCATACAGGCTAGCCGTGGCTGCATTTCTTTCCTCCGCCCGTTGCCAGAATTCCCGTGAATCGCTGCCCTGGAAAGGAACCATATCTTTTTGTGATTGGTGAATAAATATGCCAAAACGTTTTTTCAATACCTGGTCGGGACTCATGGGTATAGCCATTTCTATCTCTTCAATATTCCATTCCTGCCAGGCGCCTTTGTACAACCATAGCCAGCAATCATGGACCCATTCATCACCCATGGCTTTAATTCTTTTTAATGCTTCCAGTACTACATTGAAACAAACGATATGCGTACCATGCGGATCGGCAAAGTCGCCTGCGCAATACACCTGCTGCGGTTTTATTTTACGCAATAGTTCAATGGTGATCTTTACATCTTTCTCACTCATGGGTTTTTTCTCGATCATTCCTGTTTCATAAAAAGGAAGATTTTGAAAATGTATGTTCTCATCTTTCAGCCCCACATAGCGGCAGGTAGCTTTTGCTTCGCAGCGCCGGATCAATCCTTTGATGGAACGGATAGTCGGCGTGTCCACCTGGTTTGATTTTTTATTGGATAAAAATTTTCTTGCATTCGCCAGTATCTTACCGGATTTACTTGTATCAATACCGGCTATTTCTTCAAAACCTACGGCAAAGTCAAGGAACCGCGTTACGAATTCATCAGTCACAGCGATATTGCCGCTGGTTTGGTAACCAATATGCACATCATGTCCCTGGTCATGAAGGCGCTGAAATGTGCCGCCCATGCTGATAATATCATCATCCGGGTGTGGTGAAAAGATGATCACACGTTTTGGATAGGGTTCTGTACGTTCGGGATGTGTGATTACATTATAATCAGGTTTACCACCCGGCCACCCGGTTATACTGTCACGAAGCATATAATATACATCAAGATTGATCGAATAGGCGTCTCCTATTTCTACCAGCAGATCGCTCAATCCATATTCATTGTAGTCTTTGTTTGTCAGGCTCAGCACCGGTTTCTTTAATTTCAGCGCCATGTTCACCACCGCTTTTTTGATCATCTTCGGTGTCCATTCGCAGTCGCCCGTGAGCCAGGGTGATTTATTCCTCGTTAGTTCGGCGGCAGCCGTTTCATCAATAACAAAAATCACATCATCATGATTTTGTAATAAGGATGCAGGCACCTGTTCTGTATCATCATCTTCCACTGCTTTTTTCAGTACAGGAGCTTTGGACGGTCCCCAGGCCATCAGGATGATTTTCTTTGATTTTAAAATAGTACTGATGCCCATCGTTATCGCTAATCTCGGCACCTGTGAAATATTGGCGAATTCATACGCATTGGCGATGCGGGTAGAGTTGTCAAGCGTAATGATCCTTGTTTTGGAATAAATACCGGAGCCCGGTTCGTTAAAACCAATATGCCCGTTATTACCAATGCCCAGTATCTGCAGATCAATACCACCGGCATCTTTTATTTTTCTTTCATACTCCAGGCAATGCGTTTTTATATCTTCCTTTTTTATTTCCCCGTTGGGGATATGGATGTTTTTGGGGTTAATGTCCACATGGTCGAATAAATGAGTCTGCATAAAACGGTTATAGCTTTGCAACGCATCATTATCTACCGGGTAGTATTCATCCAGGTTGAAAGTGATCACATTTTTAAAACTAAGTTTGTCTTCCTTGTGCATTCTTACCAGTTCCGCATACAACGATTTGGGAGTAGAACCCGTAGCAAGACCTAAGACGCATTTCTCTTTGCTCTTTTGTTTTCCCCGTATCAACGCAGCTATCTGCTCTGCAACAAAGCGGGAGCCATCTTTCTGATCGGGGAATATTTTTACAGGTATCTTTTCAAAACTATCAGAGAGGTCAATAGATGCAGCTTTTTTGGCCATGTTGTTTTTATTTCAGTTTATTTTGCCCCAAATATATTAAATTGTAACTAGCTGTCCGGACGAGATTATGATCCAGGGAACAACGATGAACTTGCTGCAAACAGGTACCTCAGTAAAATGGGTAACTGATAGAAATAATGTAAAATGTTTGAGCCTGCTGCATTTCATAAAACCAATTTGAAAATTGTACTGGTTGCTTTTTCTTTTGCCCCTGTCAACCGATTGTTTTCATACATTGCAGTAAAACTTTCAATGAAACACAAATTTATTGTAGCCGTTGCTTTAGTAATGAGTAGTTCATTCATTGCATTTTCTCAAACCGCAAAACCCGCTCCCCCCAAACCTGTCTTGCCGCTGCCTTCCGCTGCGCAACTTGCCTGGCATGAAATGGAACTGAATGCATTCGTGCATTTTACTACCAATACTTTTACCAATTTAGAATGGGGTTACGGAGATGAAAGTGAATCTATTTTTAACCCGGAACAAATGGATGCGAACCAGTGGGCAAAGACTTTAAAAGAAGCGGGTTTTAAAACCTTGATATTAACCTGCAAACATCACGATGGATTTTGTTTGTGGCCAAGCAAATACACAGAACATTCTGTGAAGAACAGTCCGTATAAAAAGGGGAAAGGTGATATTGTAAAAGAAGCCAGTGAAGCTGCAAAAAAATATGGATTGAAGTTCGGGGTCTATCTTTCGCCCTGGGACAGAAACCGGACTGACTACGGAAAGTCCTCTTACATCACTTATTACCGCAATCAACTGAAAGAATTGTTTACGCAATACGGCCCTGTTGTTGAAATGTGGTTTGATGGCGCCAATGGCGGTGATGGCTACTATGGTGGTGCAAAGGAGAAAAGGAAAATTAATGGCGCCACGTATTATGATTGGCCCGCTACACTCTCCCTCGTGCGAAGTATGCAACCCAACGTACTATTTTTCAGCGATGCGGGCCCGAGCGTTCGCTGGGTAGGAAATGAAAGGGGCGTTGCGGGTGAAACTAACTGGAATACGATTTCTACAGATACCATTTTTGCGGGTAAAGCAGGCATCGAAGAATTGCTGAACACAGGTTCACCGGATGGTAAAAAATGGGTGCCGGCGGAAGTGGATGTTTCTATTCGTCCAGGTTGGTTTTACCATGCAGCAGAAGATATATTGGTGAAAACACCGGAAAAGTTATTTGAAATTTATCTTACATCTGTAGGTCGCGGCTCTACTTTGTTATTAAATGTACCTCCCGACAGGCGGGGATTGTTTCATGAAAATGATGTAAAAGCATTGCAGGGATTCAGGGAGTTGCTGAATGCGGCATTTGCAAAGAACCTTGCCTTAAAAGCAACAGTCACAGCAAGCAGTTACAGGGGCCGGTCAAAAACATTTTCAGCAGCAAATATTACTGATGGCAATAAAGAAACATACTGGGCCACTGATGATAAAATTAAAACAGGAAGTTTTGAAATTACTCTTGGCGAAATATCAACGGTGAACTATATTTTACTGCAGGAATATATTAAACTTGGTCAGCGGGTAAAATCATTCACCGTGGAAGTCTGGAAAGACAATGCCTGGCAGAAAGTGGCTGATGCTACCACTATCGGGTATAAAAGAATACTGAAGATAGCGCCTGTCGCAACAGGCAAAATAAAAATCAGTATCGTGGATTCAAAGGCTTGCCCGGTTATTTCAAATGTGGAAGTATATTAACCAGGAAAAGAAAATAATATGTATTTTGAATGATATGCATTGATTGATTCTATCATCCGGTGTCTAGCCTTTAGTTTATTTCGATCTCATCAACAAACAACCAAGCTTTATTGCCGGCGCCGGGATTACCTTCTGCAATAGGTCCATAATTTTTGATCACCACTCTCACATACTTTGCAGAGCTGGTCTTGAAGTTAACGGACATTGTTCCATTTCCATTTTGCGTTTCAACGAAATTTTTTGTTGTACCAAGGCTGTTGAAATACTGTCCATTATCCGATGAAAGAATTTCCAAAGAAATGGGCGGCCATATCCAGGAGCCTTTTTGCTGAAATGCATGAATAGTAACAGAATAAATATCCCGGGAACCATCCATATCTATCAATGCATCGCAGTTAGTACCATTGAAGCCCACGAATTCTTTACTCTTTGACAGGCCTTTTTCATTCTGTACCCCATTTACTAATGTAAGAGCCCCATCGCCGGGATAATTTTCGGAAGGAGGATAACTTAAAGATATCTGCTTGCCGGTGGCTTTGTTGAAATGAAACATTTGTTCGATTTCCTGTCCTTTTGTATGATGAAACCTTTGCCGTGCCTTTACATTTTTTGATTCATCAATTTTTATCATAACAACAGTATCATCCATCCAGGGTGAATTACCATATCGAAAACCTTTTTCACCGGCCTTCCTCATAGTTTTTTTAATATCGTAGCCAATAATCTTACTTATGTCTTTAGGATCAAATTTTGCAATAGTATCATATATTTCGGTATCATTTTTATAAGTGAACTCTTCCAGAATTTGAATATGACAATACTCACAAATATTTCTCGAATACTTCGATTGTATTTTCCAAAGCACACCAGAATGATTTTCAGTTGGTAAAATCGTTGCCTTCAAATCAAAATAAGCCTTACTATAATTCACCCTCCACAAGTCATATCGCTTAAATTGTGTTTGTAATCTTTTTTCAAAACCTTCCCAGTTCCTTTTTTCTTTCGGGCTCCACAGCACTTCGCTTAATGCACTTATCCGGGGAAAGATCATGTATTCCACTTTGCGTGTGTTCTTAGTATATTCCGACCATAGATTGGCCTGTGCACCCAATATATGTTTGGCCTGCTCAGCATCCAATCCCGCCGGCACAGGTTCATAGGTATATACTTTCTCTATGGGGATATAACCACCGATCGTAACAGAATCCTCATTCTGGCTTTGTGAATGATCAAAATAAACCCAGCCACCCGGGGTCATTACCACATCATGATTTTGTTTGGCAGCGGCGATCCCGCCTTCTTCACCCCGCCAGCTCATCACTAATGCTTTCGGCGCTAAACCACCTTCCAGTATTTCATCCCATCCTATCAATGTTCTGCCTTTGCTGTTCAAATACTTTTCCATGCGTTGAATGAAATAGCTCTGCAACTCATGTTCATCTTTCAGGCCATTATCTTTCATCCGTTTTTGGCAATTGGGGCAGCGTTTCCAGTTTACCTTAGGACTTTCATCCCCGCCTACATGTATCATTTTGGAAGGAAATAAGGTCATCACTTCATCCATCACATCTTCCAGTACCTTAAATGTATTTTCTTTTCCCGCGCAGAACACGTCATCAAAGACTCCCCATGTTTGTTGTACCTGCTTGCCGGTAGTATCTCCGCTCCAGGCGCATTCTTCCGGATGTTGTGTTGATTCATTGGGAAAACAACTCAGTTCAGGATAAGCAGCAATAGCAGCAGAAGCATGACCGGGCAGTTCTATCTCGGGCACAATAGTGATATATCTTTTTTGTGCATAGGCCACAACTTCTTTAATCTGGTCTTGTGTATAATAACCGCCATATTTCAGGTTATCATTTCCCGTGCCGGGATAACGACCAATGATGGTTCCGTTTCTCCATCCACCAACAGAAGTAAGCCTTGGATATTTTTTTATTTCAATGCGCCAGCCCTGGTCTTCTGTCAGGTGCCAGTGAAATGTATTGAACTTATGCAAGGCCAGGTAATCAATATATTTTTTGATAAAGGAAACCGGGAAGAAATGACGGCCAACATCCAGGTGCATACCACGGTAAGCGAAACGGGGTGCGTCGTTTATCGTAACAGTATTGATGGCAAAAGGAGGTCTGTTGCTATCTCTTATTTCTACCGGTAATAATTGAATAAGAGTTTGTATCCCGTAAAAAG
>JAATGJ010000180.1 GCA_015654695.1 Chitinophagales bacterium
ATATGGGTGGTTCTAACGAACTGCCCGTTTTTATTTATAATTTAGTCGGACAATAGTGAAAAAATATATATTTCCAATTGTCAAAAAGCAAGGACTCGTACCAATTAGTGCAGACGATGTAATTGCTCCAGGTGATAACTGGATGGCCAAAATATCAGCCCTTATAAGTAGAGCAGAATTTATAGTAATTGATATTGCGACAAAAAACACAATGTTTGAATTGGGGCTAGTCATGAATCAGAAGAAATTGCAAACGAGAGTTTTAATTATCAAAGCGGAAAATTCCCCTTTGCCTACTGACTTAAATAATTTGGTATTTATAACAAGAGCAGACGACCCATTTGAAAATATTGATATCATCTCTGAACAGATAGACAATTGGTTTAGGCTGGCACTTGAACCCCTAAAGACGACTTATGATGAAGAACCAAGAAGATTATTAAACAAGAAAGAATATAAGGCGGCGGTTATTTCTGCAATGACACTTCTTGAAGTTCACATCAGACAACGTCTAGAAATAATAAAAGAAACAACGTTAAGAACAAAGCCCCTTCCGACACTTTTTAATTTAGCAGTGGAAAATCAAATTATAAATGACCAGCAGTATTTAAATATAAGAGAATGGTCGGACACAAGAAATAAGCTGGTACATACAAAGTCAACCGTGACAGCTAACGATGCAAAGAAAATTGTAAAGGGCGTTTATGAGATATTAGGAGTAATTGGGTAGAGACGAGCAACAAAGCGCTAACATTAAGTTTTCCCGCTATGCTGGCTGAATAAATCCTCATCTTTGTTATCAGCGGCAGTTCCAGCAAACAGAATTCTATTTGGCTTTTGTTCTTATCTTCATCATCAGAAATTCTATTGGGTGGCAGTTCTGGGCCGGATGTATAAATTCAAGCACAGCAGCAAGCCCTACCAGTAGTACACACTCTTTCATTTCAGTAATTTTCTGTACCACGCAGTATCCACTTGACTACTTATTAATTTGCATCTCTGGTAAAATAAATAATAATTTTAATAACATAAGGAAATATGAAGCAAATATTGCAGTTAGCTTTTACAGTAATTACTATTTCTAATATATTTTTTAGTTGCAGTACAGATCCGCTTAATAACAATAGCAATTGCGATTCCCCTGCTTATAATAATATTTTTGGACAAATTGTTGGAACCTCCACATATGATCAAATTAAAACTTTATTTGGCGCAGAGGGAGATAATTTTAGAAATGATTATAACGGCACAGATTTGACCAAATTCTACAAATGGTATCCGTGTTCTGGTGGAAACAATTATTTCATTGAATGTTGGTTTATGAATGGCAAACTCATTTTGTCTCATAAAACAATAAAAAACAATTCTTGTAGTAACAATATTTCAAGTCAAACTTTTCAATCTATATCAAATGGAATGACTCACGCTGAAGTCAAAGCAATACTAAGTGATGAAGGCGATAATTTTAGAAATGATTACTATTATCCAGCTTCAAACGAAAAAATAAAATTTTATCGTTTTTATAATTGCGCAGATCAGTCAAAATACATTGAGGTTTGGTTTTATACAGGCATTGGAGCAAATTTGATTACAAAGAATTTCTAGTAAAAATTAACCAACCGATGCAGAGCACAATATGCGACTCAAACATTTTGAAAAATGACGACCTAAATTATTTAAGTTCAGCTGAGGGAAAAGAGAAAAGACTGAGATAATAAACTAAAAAAATTACTTTCATACACTAAACTTTCTGGCTTATGAAAAAGCTCCTGACCGGTATTGTTTTATTCTTGTTTGTACAGAAATCATTCACGCAATCCAATGACTACACAGATGCGTTCCGGTTAATCAATTCCTGGATAGAGGCACAAAGAGATTATTCGGACATACCTTCCATCTCTGTTGCCATAGTGAAAGATCAGCAAACCATCTGGAGTAAGGCATACGGAATGGCTAACAATGACAGCAAAGTTGCAGCTACCACCAATACAGTTTACAGCATTTGTTCTATATCCAAACTCTTTACTTCGGTTGCCATCATGCAATTGTATGATGCCGGCAAACTCCGCCTTGATGATAATATTGAAACTATTCTCCCCCATTACACCCTTAAACAACAATACAAAGAAAGTGGCCCTGTTACCCTTCGCTCCCTGTTAACGCATTCTTCAGGTTTGCCACGCGAATCAGACTATCCATACTGGACAAGCCCGGATTTTCCATTCCCTTCACAAGCGCAATTGAACTCTAAATTAAGTGAACAACAAACCCTGTACCCTTCATCAACCTATTTTCAGTATAGTAATTTAGGAATGGCATTGCTCGGAGAGGTAGTTGAAAAAATTTCCGGGCAATCGTATGATACGTATGTGGAGGAGAATATCCTGAAACCATTGAGGCTAACCTCCACCCGTACTTACATTCCTAAAGAAGAATGGGGAACAAAAATGGCCATTGGATATGGAGCTACCAAACGGGAGGGACCACGGGACAAGGTTAATTTATTTGATGCAAAAGGTATTACGGCAGCGGCTGGATTTTCTTCAAATGTGGAAGACCTGGCCAGGTTTGCTTCATGGCAATTCAGGTTGCTAAACAACGGAGGTACTGAGATACTTAAATCCTCTACGCTAAAAGAAATGCATCGTGTTCAATGGGCAGATCCTGATTGGAAAACATACTGGGGACTCGGTTTCAGTGTCAGTCAACAGGATGGTATCACTATTGTCGGCCATGGAGGCTCTTGTCCCGGCTATCGGACTACACTGCAGCTTGATCCCAAAGAAAAAATGGCTTACACCGTGATGATAAATGCCGGTGGAGAAAGCCCGGAGCTTTTTGCGAAAGAGATCCGTGAGATCATCTCCAAAATACCAAAAACGACAGGCCCTAAAAGTATTATTAACCTGGAACAATATTCGGGTACTTACACATCACAACCATGGGGTTCAGAAAAAATTGTTACCCCCTGGTATGGAAATTTAGTGATGTTGAACCTGCCTGCTGACAATCCTGACGAAGCCATGATCGTACTCCAGCATGTTTCAGGAGATACATTTAAAAGAGTGCGTAAGGACAGAACGCTTGCAGAAGAAATCAAATTTGAAAAGGACAATTCCGGGAAAGTGATTAAGATTTTACAGCATAGCAATTATTCAACCAGGATAATTTTAGACAAGAAATAAAGCCTGGCTTCAAAAGCATGAAAAATGCCCCGGGTCAGAATTATATACTCCATTAAAAGTTTACTGAATATTCTCGATCACACCCGCAATACCCTGGCCGCCACCCACGCAAGCCGTTACCATTCCATATTTTTTATTCAACCTTTTCATATCATTTAATACCTGTACCGTAAGCTTGCAACCAGTACAACCAAGCGGATGACCTAATGCAATAGCGCCACCATTGATATTTACCCTCGCAGGATCCAAACCGGCTTCGCGGATAACAGCCAGCGCCTGTGATGCAAAAGCTTCATTCAATTCGACCAGGTCAATATCATTTACGTTCATATTGACCTGCTTCAACGCTTTGGGAATAGCCGCCACAGGGCCGATACCCATGATACGCGGATGTACACCCGCAGATGCACAAGCCACCAATCTTCCGATAGGTTTTAATCCTAACTCATTTACCATCTTCTCCCCCATTACAATAACAAATGCAGCGCCATCGGATGTTTGGGATGAGTTACCTGCCGTCACCACACCACCTGCGGCAAATGCAGGTTTAAGTTTTGACAAGACTTCAACAGATGTATCGGCTCTCGGGCCTTCATCGGTATCCACTACATAATTTCTTTTTTGCTTCTTCCCTTTTTCATCCACATATATTTCTTCTACATTCACGGGGAGAATACCGCTTTTGAAATAACCGCTCTTGATAGCGTTAATAGCTTTCTGATGAGAATGATAGGAAAACTCATCCTGATCTACACGGCTTACCTTGTATTCTTTTGCCACTGCTTCCGCCGTTAATCCCATACTGAGATAATAATCAGGATCTTCCTTAGCAATAGAATAAGCAGGGACTGTTTTCCATCCAGCCGTGGGAACCAGGCTCATACTTTCCGTACCGCCAGCAACAATACATTCCGCCATGCCCATTCTTATTTTAGCCGTAGCTATTGCAATGGATTCCAAACCGGATGCGCAATAACGGTTGACAGTGACACCCGGCACATCAAAACCAAGAGCGCGGGCAGAAATGATCCTGCCAAACTGCAAACCCTGCTCCGCTTCGGGTACAGCATTACCAACGATAACATCGTCCACTCTTTTTGCTTCAAGTTGTGGCACTGATGCCATCAGCCCTTTGATCACATCAACGGCCAGGTCATCAGGGCGATAAAAACGGAAAGCGCCACGTTTGGCTTTACCTACTGCTGACCGGAAACCGGCTACTATATATGCTTCCTGCATAGAGAAAAGTTTTACTCCCAGTCCGCCAGTTGGCGGAGAGTTAGGGAAGATTATTGTTGATTGATGATTCTTCGTCTTTCATACCACCTGTACATTTCATTTTCTACATAAAGAACTGATTTGGTTGTTTATGCAACTTTCGATACCAAAATTAAGTTCTCCTCCTATTACAACCAAATACATCTCTCAAAGTTCGTTTATCTTCGCAGGCCAGTATGTATAAGGTTATCCGCAACATTCTTTTCCTCTTTCCTCCCGAGTGGGTGCATTATTTCTCCATGAATTGTCTCAGGTTCCTGTGCGGCATTGGATGTAAAAAAATCATCGCCGCTTCGTTCAGGCCAGCGCCAGTGAGTGGTGAGTGGTCGGTAGCTGGTCTGAAACTTAAAAACCCTGTTGGGCTTGGAGCAGGTTTTGATAAAAATGCAAAATACATGAGGGAACTGGAGGCCCTGGGTTTTGGTTTTATAGAAATTGGCACAGTAACTCCATTGCCGCAGGTGGGAAATGATAAACCAAGACTATTCCGTTTGCCTGAAGATAAAGCGCTGATCAACCGGATGGGTTTTAATAATGATGGCGTTAAATTAATTACAGGAAGATTGAATACCTGGAGGAACAGGCGACAAGCGACAGGCAACGGGCAACCGCTCATTATCGGTGGTAATATTGGTAAGAATAAAGTAACACCAAACGACGAGGCGTGGAAAGATTACGAGATCTGTTTTAAGGAATTGCACCCGTACGTAGATTATTTTGTCGTAAATGTAAGTTCGCCGAATACACCGGGTTTGAGAGAACTGCAGGAAAAGGAATCATTGAGAAAAATATTAGTTCACCTGCAGATGATCAATAATGGCAAAGCAGAAGCGAAACCTATATTTTTAAAAATAGCCCCGGACCTTACCACTGAACAGGTAAATGATGTAATTGATCTTGCATTGGAAATTAAGCTGGATGGATTGGTCGCTACTAATACAACAACAAGCCGTGAGCATTTAGCTACGAGCTACGGGCAAATACAAAAGATCGGTGCTGGCGGGCTCAGCGGCTTACCTTTAAAGAATAGAAGTACTGAAATAGTAAAATATATTTGCCAGAAAACTAAGGGAGAAATTCCGGTTATTGCGTCGGGTGGTATTTTTAACGGCGATGATGCCAGGGAAAAACTGGATGCAGGCGCAGCATTAGTACAGGTATGGACGGGTTTTATTTATGAGGGACCGGGAATAGTGAAAAATATTTGCAGAGAACTTGCAATACACAATAGAGAATAAGGAATGGACAAAATATTCAATATAACAATATTCAATCTTCAATAAAGAATGGAACATCTTTTTACCAGTGAAAGTATTATCAGTTTTTTTATTCTTGTTGTATTAGAAGTAGTACTTGGTATTGACAATGTCATCTTCGTGAGCATTATCATGAACCGGCTTCCAAAAAAGGATCAGAAGAAGGCAAGGCGGTTCTGGATGATCACCGGTATCATCGTCCGTAGTTTATTATTAATGGGACTGGGATGGCTGCTTTCACAAAAAGGAAAATATATTATACCCGAAAGCTGGTTTGGTAAAGGCTTTGATCTTGCCAGTTTAGTCATGCTTGGCGGAGGGATTTTCCTGATCTATAAATCAGTAATGGAGATACACCATAAACTGGAAGGTGAAGACCCGAATATTTCTTCGCAAAAGAAAAAACCGATCAGTCTGCCGCAGGCTCTTGGACAGATACTGCTGATAGATGCAGTATTTTCTTTTGACAGCATCATTACCGCAGGCGGCACGGCGAAATATGTGGAGATCATGATCGCCGCCGTGGTAATCGCTATGACCATTATGTTTTTATTCAGTCCCAGAATTTCCTCGTTTGTTCACGAGCACCCTACCATCAAGATGCTGGCCCTTTCTTTCCTGGTAATGATCGGTCTCAGCCTGATCGTTGAAGGCTGGGATAGTGAAGCCGCCCATCAATTGCATCTTAAAAATTATATCTACTTCGGCATGGCTTTTTCGTTTATTGTCGAATTGCTGAATATGACTATGAAGAAAAGGCAGGCCAGGCGGCATGTGGTCAAATTAAACGAGCCGATACTGCAGGAAGAAGAGGAGAACAGATCGGACATGGCAAAATAAACTAACGGGCAAGCTCAGGTAAATTTCAGTATAGTAGCCGCCACCACTCCTGCCGTCTCTGTTCTCAGTCTTGTTTCACCTAATGATACAGGGATAAATTGTTGCTGTAGTGCAAGATCAATTTCTTTTTGCGAAAAATCACCTTCGGGGCCAATGAGGATAATGGAAGTTGATCCCGCTTTTGGCGGGAGTAAAGTTGAAAGGCTGACCTTGCTGCCGGTTTCATCGCAATGAGCTATAAACTTTTGTTCAGCTTTGTTTTGCAACACTGCCTCATTAAAAACTACGGGTTCATGCAAGACCGGCAACCAGCATTGCTGGCTTTGCAACATAGCGCTGATGCAGATTCCTTTCATCCTGTCATACCTGAATTTTTCTCTGATCGTTCTTTCGCAGATCAGCGGGATAATTTCTGTGACGCCGATCTCCGTTGCTTTTTCTAAAAACCATTCAAAGCGGCTGGTATTTTTTATAAGCGAGATAGCAATCGTAACCTTTTGGGCTGCTTGTTTCCTGTAGCTTGCGTCTTGTACCTTAACCAGGCAATGCTTTTTATGACATTCCAGGATATGCCCGGTTGCCAGGTTGCCTTTCCCATCTGTCAGTTGCAGTTTCTCTTCCGGCTTCATCCGCAATACCTGTACTATATGGTAGGAGGTATCTTCATCCAGTACAATTTCTTTTTGAGAAGGATCCAATTGTTCGATATAAAAATAGGAAAGTGACATTTACTATTACAATATGTTATAAAAATAAGATAAATAAAAAAGCTCCGTAAAAACGAAGCTTCGATTATTGTCTAGGTTAAAGTGAGACAAAATTATCAGAACGGATCATCGGAATTATCATCAGGCCCGATATCATTCATCTTGCTGCCGGTCTGGATGTATAATTTTTCCCCGCCACCGCTGTCTTCTACCGGCCGCCACCCACCGGCAGGCAAACCAATGCTGCTATAGGGATCATCATCCCAGCTAACAAATTTCTGGATATGCAACAATGCTTTCAGTTTTACTGTTTCCAGCGTACCATTACGGTGCTTGGCGATCTTTACTTCTGTCAACCCTTTGGTATTTTCTCCGTCCGCATTCGTCGTTACATCATAATACTCGGGACGATACAGGAACATTACCATATCCGCATCCTGTTCGATAGCACCCGATTCCCGAAGATCACTCAGTTGCGGAACACGGCTTCCTTCTTTAGCACCGCGTTGTTCTACCGCACGGCTTAACTGTGATAAGGCAATGATCGGTATATTCAATTCTTTGGATAATGCTTTCAGGTTTCTTGAAATATTGCTGATCTCCTGCTCACGGTTACCATTTCGGTTGTTTTCACTGGTGCCGCTCATCAGTTGCAGGTAGTCAATAATGACCATCCCGATATTATGTTTATTTTTTAAACGACGGCACTTGGCCCTCAATTCAAAAATGTTCAAAGCAGGAGTATCATCAATATATAACGGGGCTTGCGCCAATCGCTGGATACCTCTTGCATAGAGTTGTTTCATCTCATGTTCTTCCAGTTTACCTCTTGCGATCTTTTCCAGCCATATTTCACTTTCCGCAGACAGGATACGCTGTACCAATTGTCCGGCGCTCATTTCTAAAGAAAACAATGCAACGGGTGTTGGCTTGGTTGGATGCATTACAGCGTTACGGGCAAGGTTCAAAGCAAAAGCTGTTTTACCTACCGCAGGGCGGGCGGCGAGTATAATAAGATCCGTATTCTGCCAGCCGTATGTAACACGGTCTAATGCAGCATACCCGCTCGGTACCCCTGTTACATCTTCATTCTTATGACGCAGGTCTTCTATCCGCTGAATAGTTTTTACCAATACAGAATCTATGGTATCAAAATTCTTGCGCAGGTGATTATTGGTGATCTCAAACAATTTGCTTTCGGCATCATCCAGTAGATCAAATACGTCTGCTGAATCTTCGTACGCATCGCCAATGATCTCACCGCTGATACGTATCAGTTCCCTCTGAATAAATTTCTGCAGAATAATTCTTGCGTGGGCTTCAATATGCGCAGATGATACAACGGCATTAGTAAGTTTGGTAACATAATAAGGGCCGCCCACCATTTCCAGTTCTTCTTTGAAACGGAGTTCCTCCGCTACTGTCAAAATATCTATCGGCTGGCTTTTATTCGCCAGGCTTTGCATGGCTTTAAAGATGCGTTGGTGCGCTTCTACATAAAAACATTCGGGTTTTAATATCTCGATAACGGCGTCAAAAGCGTTTTTCTCCAGCATGATGGCACCCAGTACTGCTTCTTCCAGGTCTTTTGCCTGCGGCGGCACTTTGCCATATACCATTGTTCCCAAATCAAGCGAAGATCTCCTTTTCTGTTTCCTGTCTTTGTTAATATTAGTCAAGTCCATCGTTCAGTAATAGCGATAAAGGGTTAAACCATCAGTTATTCACCAATGACCTGGGTTAGTATTCCGTCTTGATGTAAGAAATTAGTACTTCTTTGTTAGGCGAATGGTCCCGTCAGTCAGAAAGGCGAAATAAGCGGCAAATGATCTATCAAAAAAATTTTTCTTTCTGCACCTTTTTTTCACCCTGAAATACCGGTTATCCACAAACGGTTTTTATACTTACTATCACTGGTCCCCCTACAATCTACTTATAAATACCGGTAGTTTCTTTATAAAGATGAGCACAAAGGGGGATAAGTTTTTCACATATGATTAAACTCATATTACTCATAAAGAGCTGGTTAAATAAAAGCCTTTATCTCCGGCACAATAAACAGGAATTCGCAGAGTTATTACTAACAGCGTTCTTTTACAACTCATACCAATAGCTGCAAACGGAGATCAAACAATTAAAACCTGGATTATGAAGACAATGAAAAACAGCAGCCGCCCGCGTCCTGTTCTTTCGCAGGCGCAAAACAACTCCACCAGGTGGATCGGTCATTTAAAAACTGACCCCACCGACCATTTTGCCGGACAAACATTTATCTGCCCCGCCGAAGGACAATTGGACAATATCCAATTGTACTCCGTTGCCGTGCAGTATCCCGGTGATGTAGTTCTTACCCTGCATGAATTTGATGCTGGTTCCAAAAAATGGGGCCCTTCTATCGGTAATGCCACATTGAAAATACAAAAAGATGATGGCGCCAAATGGATACAGTTTGGACTACCGCCGGTAGCGCTGCACAAAGACAGTACCTACGGCTTTCGGGTGCAAACCCATAAGGCCATGATAGCTCTTGGTGAAGCAGCAACAGGAACCGAACAACCTTTTACATTTGGCCACGAGTGGAACGGAGATTCAAAAAACGAAAGAGGATATTATTATTCATACTTCAGCCTTGCTTTTAAGGTGGAATTATGTGCATAGCATTGTAAAGACTATGAAGAACTAAAGAACCCCGCTTATGGCAGGGTTCTTTGCTTTGGTAAAAAAATTCTCCCTCTTTATTGTAGTTTCATTTCTTCTTTTTAAATTGCTGGTATCTTCTTCAACCTTATCAAGACTCTTCCCTGTTTAAGATTTCTGATTAGTAATACTCCATTTTAGTGATAAGGTGTGCTTTTGGGCGTACCCGTGAAAGAACCGTATAAGGTTTTGTCTCCGGCATTGCAATCATCAAATGCCAGGGTTATTGAGTTTATTTTAAAAACCACATAAATCTAATACAATGGGTACACTAAGAATTCATGGCACAATTGATCTGATTCAATTTTGGCCAAAAGGTTCGTCTGATGCAGACACCACAAAAATAAAACTCGTAGTGGGCGCAAATTCTTTTGAATACAAAAAAGAAGGCGCAGCTTCATTTAAAAAAACAAATGCATTTAAAGGTGCTAAATCAAGAGGTACGATAACCGCCGATGTGATAAAAACAAGCGCCGCCACGGGATTACAAACCATTACTGTCAGGCTCCAGGGAGTTGACGCCCCCGAACTTCATTTCAGAGCTGCGCCACTCAAAACAAGCAGTGCAGTATCGGCTGAAATGAGAAAGAACTATAATGCGATTAATAAAGAACGAAGACAAAATCTTGCAGAAACAGCAACGTTTGAATTAGCAAAACATTTAAAACAATTTGCCAATGCAAATGGCATCATCACGGCAGTATTTGAAACCGAAGTTGACAGCCCGGCGGACGCAATAGATACCTATGGCCGTTTTGTAGGTAATATCAATATCGGCGCACATAATATTAATGTATGGCTGGTTGAAAATGGCTGGGGGCATCCTGCTTTTTATACTTCCATGTCAATAGATGAAATCAATGTTGTCCTCAATGCCTGGAAGAAGGGGAAAAAGAAAGTGGGGCGCACAGGCAAGCATCTTTCAAAAGATGCCGGTGATTTTGACTGGAATCTTATATACCGCGAGCCTAAAGCAGGTGTTGTCATTCCTTTTACTTCAGGAGAGGATAAGGGAAAAGTGCTGATGCCGAAGATATTTCGCAGACAGGTGGCATGGCTGGTATCGAAAAAAGCAAAAGTAATTCCCGCTGGAACGGGCTTTAAAACATACCTGAAGAAAAAACCTGACCAACTGGTCTTGCTGAATGATTTCCTTGCCAATACACTTAATTCGGCCACGGTTTTATCGCTTGATGAATTTGTTGATGCCAATAATAAAATTTTAAAAGATCCCGAAGAACTGGTTTTTAAAGAAAAAGCCGGTACTCTCGTAAATGCACAGGGAAATAAAATAACAACCTGGTGAAATGGAAGAGTGGTTAAATAATAAAACTATCATTCCCAATTGCGCCCGGGATAAGACCTGGCAACGGAAATAGTGTATTCCCTGCCTGTCGTGCAAAAGTACTTTGGGATTATATGAATTCTCACCCTGGTTTATTGGAGCTGTAATATAATCCTGTAAATATGGACCACTAACAAAGCTTTTATAAAGTACTATTAAAAACATATTGTTTAAAAGATCAGATGGATTCTTTGGCAACTTTTAAAACCGGGAACGATGCCTGAATTCACTCGGTCTCCTTTCGTTATCTTCGCTGCCAATAAAAGCAGCAAGCGAACATGACGATCTCTTATAAATGGCTGAGTGAATACCTGCCTGTAGTGGTTGACCCGGAAAGATTAAGCCGTATCCTTACTTCTATTGGTCTTGAAGTAGAAAGCCTTTCAAAATACGAAGAAGTAAAAGGTGCCCTGGAAGGGCTGGTGATTGGTGAAATACTCAGTACGGAAAAACATCCCAATGCAGATAAACTAACATTAACCAAAGTAAATATTGGCAACGGCAGTACGCTATCAATTGTATGCGGCGCGCCCAATGTAGCCGCCGGGCAAAAAGTAATAGTGGCCCCTGTTGGAACTACTATCTATCCCATAACCGGTGATCCGCTAACCATGAAACTGGCGAAGATTCGTGGTGAAGAAAGCCAGGGAATGATCTGTGCGGAAGATGAGATTGGACTGGGAACATCTCATGCCGGTATTTTAGTTTTGCCCGAAAATGTAAAAGCCGGAACAGCCGCTATTGAATATTTCAAACCTTATACTGACTGGATATACGAAATAGGCCTTACTCCTAACCGCATGGATGCGATGAGCCACTGGGGAGTAGCAAGAGATGTATGCGCTTATTTGACACACCATGATAAAAAAGATATTAAAGCAAAGCTGCCAAATGCCAATAGTTTCAAAGTGGACAATACATCTCTTACTATTGATGTAAAAGTAGAAAATACAAAAGCCTGCCCGAGATTTAGTGGAGTGAGCATTGCTGATATCACTATCGCTCCGTCGCCAAAATGGCTGCAGGAAAAACTGAAAGCGATCGGGTTGCGGCCAATTAATAATATCGTTGACATTACCAACTATATTCAGCATGAGACAGGGCAACCTCTGCATGCGTATGATAGTAATGCTATTACAGGCAATACTATCGTCGTAAAAAATTATCCTGAAGGAACCATCTTTGTTACACTTGACGAAAAAGAAAGAAAGTTAAGTGCAGAAGACCTGGTGGTTGGCAATTCAAAAGAAGGAATGTGTATTGCCGGAGTATTTGGCGGATTACATAGCGGTGTAACGGAAAAAACAAAAAACATCTTTCTTGAAGCGGCCTGTTTCGATCCTATTATCACACGCAAGACTTCTTTCCGTCATGGATTGAGGACAGATGCGGCCAGCCGTTTTGAAAAAGGAACAGATATTTCTGCAACGGTGAATGTATTGAAAAGAGCCGCACTGCTTATTAAAGAAATTTGTGGTGGTGAGGTCGCATCCGAAGTAGTTGACATTTACCCGGCACCAAAAGAGAAAACACAAGTAGCGATCAAGTATCATTACCTGAAAAAATTAAGCGGCAAAAATTATCACCCGGATGCTGTGAAGGATATTCTGGCCGGTCTCGGTTTTGACATAATAAAAGAAGGCATTGATGAGTTGCGGGTAGCCGTACCTTATCACAAGCCGGATATCAGTTTGCCTGCCGATATCGTAGAAGAAGTTTTACGGATTGACGGCCTGGACAATATTGATATCCCGGATGCCATTACTATTACACCGTCTGTTGAAGAAAATTATGCTGCTGAAATATACAAAGAGAAAGTAGCTAATTACCTGGTGGGTCTTGGCTTTAATGAGATACTGACCAATTCCATCACCAATTCAGCTTATTTCACCGAAGAAGAATTGGTATCAACCGTAAAGATGCTGAACAATCTCAGTGCGGAGCTGAACGTTATGCGGCCTTCTATGCTGGAGACAGGACTGGAAGCCATTGCACATAACCTGAACCGGAAAAACAATGACCTGAAGTTTTTTGAATTTGGAAAAACCTATAGGACCGATGGGTCAGGCAACTACCAGGAAACCTGGCACCTTTGCTTATACCTCACCGGCAATAACCATGAAGATGGCTGGAGAAAGAAATCTTCCCTCTTTGATTTTTATGTATTAAAAGGTATCATCCGGAACACATTACATTCCCTTGGCTTACCTGTTGATTCCTTTGAAACATCTGATCATTCAAAATTTGAAAATGGCCTGCAGGGAAATACCAAAGGGGACACAATAGTGCAGGCGGGCATCGTTGATAAAAGGATACTGAACCGTTTCGCCATCAAACAACCTGTATTCTTCGCTGATCTCAACTGGGAACTATTGGTAAAAAAGGCTACTGATCACAAGCCAGTGGTACATGAGATACCTAAGTTCCCGGCGGTACACAGGGACCTGGCATTAATAGTACCCAAACAACTGCAATATGAAGAAGTAGAAAAGACAGTGGATAAGATTCGGCTAAATAAACTCCGGGACATGAAGTTGTTCGATATTTTTGAAAGTGAAAAACTTGGAGCGGATAAAAAATCACTGGCGGTCAGCTTTACTTTCCTGGATGAAGAAAAAACGCTGACGGATAAAGAGATTGATGGCTGGATGAATAAGATCATGGCCAGTTTTGAAAAAGACCTGCAAGCGGAGATAAGAAAGTAAATGTAGATTTAATTAACCTGTTAATTCATAGTGCATGACAGAAACAGAAGTTCAGTTAAAAAGAATTCATACCAAGCTGCAGCAATTACTGAAGCAACATAGTGCGTTGCAAAAAGAGAACAGCCAGTTAAAAGAAGAATTACACAATGTAAAAAAACAAGCTGCCGCCCAGGATGAGAATACAGAAAGCCTTAAGCAACAGGTAGCTGTTTTAAAATACAGTAACGGAGATATGAATGAGGCTGATAAAAAAGAGTTTGAGAAGAAAATCAATTTGTACGTGAAGGAAATAGACCGTTGCATTGTCATGCTAAGTCAATAGGTCAAACCCTTTTTACAAGATTCATTTTCATTTCATCTTCACCCTGTGATAATTCGATGGTGTACCTGCCATAAGGAAGGTCGTTTAACCCGGTCCAGGAAAATTGCTCATTTTCTTTTAAAATGTTTTTTTCCAGGGTGCTGCAAATACTGCCTTTATCATCTCTTAATACACCACGGAGAAAATTGCCGGTGCGGGCACTCAATTCAAGTTGCAATGCATCAATAAAATTTGATGGCTTGATTTTAGCGAACATGACCATTAGCGTTTTGATTGTTAAAACGTTTTTTACAGGAAGAGGAAAGTCGTTGGGATTTTGACAGGATGAGTGGTTATAATTGTAAATTCAAAAACAAGATATTAACAATTTTTCAACTTTGCAAATTATGGAAGAATTAATTGCAGCTACAGTAGTCATTGGCGACAGAACTTATCGTATAAAAGTGGCCCGGGAGGATGAGGAAGTGGTTAGAAAAACTGTCAAAACCATCAATGATAAGATCATTGAATTCAAAACCCAGTTTGCCGGTAAGGACATGCAGGATTATATCGCCATGGTGCTGCTTTGGTTTGCTACAGACCGGGTGGCAAAAATGAAAACAGGGTATGATAATGACGCTATAGCCGGCCAACTGGGCCTGATTGAACAAATTTTAGATAACCAGTTGATTGGCAAATAGGTCAACTGCGGGTAACCAATTTTATTCATTAGCTCCCGTTTTGTATCTTCGCTAATTACCCGCCAAAAACGGGTACCTGCTTACAATTTTATGATTTGCAGAACAAACGATACCATTTTGGAACACATTAAACAACACATTCATGGATCCCCTTATACTATCTATAATAATAGGTGTAGCTGCTCTTGCCGCCGGGCTTGTAGCGGGTAAGCTTATTTTTGCCAAAGACACCCGCCAAAAAGTAGAAGCAGCTGAACTGCAATCGCAAACAATACTCAGGGAAGCCGAACTGAGGGCAGAGACTATCCGGAAAGAAAAAGAACTCGAAGCAAAGGAAAAATTTGTTCAGATGAAAGCGGCACACGATAAGGAAGTGCTGGACCGCAATCGGAAAATCAACGAAACCGAGAACCGTGCCCGTCAGAAAGAGCAGACTATTAACCAAAAAGAAGGCAGCCTTGAAAAGCAGCTAAAAGACAATGAAGCCATCAAAGAAACCCTGAACCGGCAAATTGAACTGGTTAATATTAAAAGAACAGAACTGGAAAAACACCAGGAAGAGCATATACAACGCCTGGAAAAAATAGCCGGCCTTTCTGCCGACGAAGCAAAAAAACAACTGGTAGAAAGCCTGAAACATGAAGCTCAATCACAGGCGCTTGGCATTCAGCAGGAAATAATTGAAGATGCTAAGCTAAAGGCTAATAAAGAAGCAAGAAAGATCATCATTCAAACCATACAGCGCACAGCCGCAGAGCAGGCTATTGAAAACTCCATTACTGTTTTCAACCTGGAAAGTGATGAAATAAAAGGTCAGATCATTGGTCGTGAAGGCCGTAATATACGTGCTATAGAAGCCGCCACTGGTGTAGATCTTATTGTGGATGACACTCCGGAAGCTATACTACTATCCTGCTTTGATCCGCTTCGCCGGGAAATTGCCCGTTTAAGTTTACAAAGATTGGTAGCCGATGGCCGCATTCACCCTGCCCGTATCGAAGAGGTAGTGGAAAAAACCCGCAAGCAGATCGAAGAGCAGGTTATGGAAAATGGTGAAAGGGCTGTAATTGAACTTGGTATTCATGGTTTACATAAAGAGTTAGTGAGAATGGTAGGCCGTATGAGGTTTCGTTCTTCCTATGGACAAAACTTATTAATGCATAGCCGGGAAACTGCTAATCTGTGTGCTACTATGGCGGCAGAACTAGGCCTGAACCCAAAACTCGCTAAACGGGCTGGCCTTTTACACGATATTGGTAAAGTGCCGGACGAAGAAAGTGAATTAAGCCACGCATTACTGGGAGCCAAGCTGGCTGAAAAATATGGCGAGAACCCTGCAGTAGTCAATGCCATTGGCGCTCACCACGATGAGATGGAAATGCAATATGTGATATCTCCGATAGTTCAGGCTTGTGATGCCATAAGTGGCGCCAGGCCCGGTGCACGTCGTGAGATCATGCAACAATACCTCCAGCGTATTAAAGACCTTGAAAATCTTGCTATGGCTTATACTGGTGTGGAAAAGGCTTATGCCATCCAGGCTGGTCGTGAGTTAAGAGTGATTGTAGAGGCAGATAAAGTAACCGACCTTGATTCAGAGAAACTTTCATTTGAAATAGCCCAGAAGATACAGACCGAAATGACCTTCCCCGGCCAGATAAAAGTGACCGTTATACGTGAAAAAAGGACAGTGAATGTAGCGAGGTAACAAGTTAGAATTAGGGAGTGGAAATTAGGTACTTGGGTCTGCCGCTAAGATTTTTCAGATAAGACCTCAAATTCCTTAACTACTAATTCCCAATTCCAGAGTTTTCCCCTTACCTTTGCCATCCTTAAAATTTAGAGTTATGAACGCCATCGAATTTGTACATGAGCAATTGTCTGGAAAAAAGGATTTCCCAAAATTCAAGGCTGGTGATAATGTTACCGTGAATTACAAGATCATTGAAGGTAATAAAGAAAGGATCCAGTCTTTTAAAGGCGATGTAATCAAGAAACAGGGTACCGGTCACACGGCCAGCTTCACTGTACGCAAAATATCTGATAGCATAGGAGTAGAAAGAGTATTTCCTTTCTATTCTCCCAACATTCAATCGGTAGTACTTAACAAAGCAGGTAATATACGCCGGGCCAAATTGTTTTACCAGCGCAAACGCAGTGGTAAGAGCGCCAGGATCAGGGAAAAACGTATGGTGGTTTCCGCAGTTGCCCAGTAATAGTACTTACAATAAATTATAAAAAGGCCCGGGCAATCCGGGCCTTTTTATTTAACGTTAGTTAATGTGCGGTTATTGGCCATCTATTTTACAAATACTAATTACTATATTTGACCTTTAATCTTTCAATTATGATACATCCTGTTTTACTTGGTATGCTCGGAACCAATGAGATCATTATCATCCTGGTTATTGTTTTATTACTTTTCGGAGGAAAAAAGATACCAGAACTGATGAGAGGTTTGGGTAAAGGTGTTCGTGAGTTTAATGATGCGAAGACTAATGTGAAAAGAGAAATTGAGGAAAACGCTAACGAGGTTAAAAATCCTTAAGAAAGCAAGCTTCTTATAGCCCTTATTTTTTACTCTTTTCACTCACCGAAAACAAGAACTACTTCTTTTGTTTGAATTTTCTTCTATTGAGCAGTATCATGCCCGGCTGAACGAAGGAAAGGCTACCTGTTTACAGGCAGTTGAACATTATCTTCAGCAAATAGAAGCCAGGCAGCGTTTAAACGCATTCATTGAAGTTTATGCCGAAGAAGCTTTAGAAAAAGCCAGGGAACTTGATAAAAAAAGAACCCGGGGTGATCGTATCGGCAAACTTCATGGAGTTGTGATAGGTCTCAAAGACGTTCTATGCTATAAAGACCATAAGCTTTCCGCATCTTCCGCTATTTTAAAAAATTTCACCGCAGTATATTCTTCAACGGCTGTTAAACGGCTGATAGCAGAAGAGGCTATTATCATCGGCAGTTGCAATTGTGACGAATTTGCCATGGGCTCTACCAATGAGAATTCAGTGTATGGCAAAGTGCTGAATGCACAGGATGAAACCAGGGTTCCGGGAGGATCATCAGGAGGATCGGCAGTAGCAGTTCAGGCTGGTTTATGTATGATTTCACTGGGAAGCGATACGGGGGGCTCTGTTCGTCAGCCTGCTGATTTTTGTGGTATCGTTGGTCTGAAACCAACCTATGGTCGCATCTCCAGGTATGGTCTCATCGCCTATGCCTCTTCTTTTGACCAGATAGGTATTTTTGGAACTACTATTCCTGATGTCGCTTCGGCACTTGAAGTAATATCGGGCCATGATGAATACGACAGCACTGTATCTTCAAAACCAACCGAAGCTTATTCTGAACTTTCTTCATCAAAAAAAAAATACCGTATAGCTTATTTCAATGAAGCACTTGAACATCCGAGTATTGACCCGGAAATCAGTTCCGCTATAAAAGGTATTCTTGGTGAACTTAAAAATAATGGACATGAGGTCAGTCCCGTAGAATTTGACCTGATGGACTATGTTGTTCCGGCTTACTATGTTCTTTCCACCGCCGAAGCGTCCTCCAATCTTTCGCGCTATGATGGGGTAAAATATGGCCATCGTACCCATCAGAAGGGTATTGATCTTACAGAGTTTTATAAACAATCCCGTTCAGAGGGTTTCGGTAAAGAAGTAAAAAGAAGGATCATGCTTGGAACGTTTGTTTTAAGCTCTGGGTATTATGATGCCTACTTTACCCGGGCTCAGAAAGTCAGGAGTTTATTAACAAAAAAAATACAACTGATTTTCAACGACTTCGATTTTATATTACTCCCCACCTCTCCGGCTACCGCATTCAAAGCAGGTGAAAAAACCAGTGACCCTATAGCTATGTACCTCGCTGACATTTATACCGTTATGGCAAACCTGGCCGGAATTCCCGCTATTTCTATTCCCCTTTTTAAGCATTCAAACGGGATGCCCTTCGGTCTCCAGGCTATGTCAAACCGCTTTAATGAGTTACCTTTGCTCCGCTTCTCTGATGAGCTGATGCAAGACTACAGAAAGCACCCTTAGATTTTCCTGCCGTACAACTACCGACCGATTAGTACCCGATTCGTGTAACTAAAAAATTCACACAGTGATGCTAAGAAAAATTCTGCCAGTTGTTATTTGTTTATTTCTATTAAGTTTTGCCCATGTAGTCAGGGCTGAAGGCAACTATTTTGACACCCGTTTACCACTTTCCGATACGGCGGATAAAAAAGACTCCCTTAAAGAAGTAAATACCATAAATGACTCCAAGCAGGAGTTCAAAGACCTGTTCATAACCAATACCCTGTCAAACGGAATTACCATCGAACAGCTCAACCCCCAGGCTATCAGTTTTGTAGAAGATTATATGGAAAAGTTTGGCAAAACAATGGAGGACATGAAGGATTGGGGCAGGCCTTATTTTAATATGATAGATGACATACTTACCCAGCATAATTTGCCCAAAGAATTGAAATACCTGGCTGTTATTGAATCTCAGCTAAAAACAAATGCCCGCTCATGGGCGGGGGCGGTAGGCCCCTGGCAGTTCATGCCGGCTACTGCAAGAAATATGGGCTTACGAATTGGAAAAAAATATGATGAGCGCAGGGATCTCAATAAAAGCAGCCATGCCGCATCAAAATACCTTACGAACCTGTTTGCGATATATGGTGACTGGCTTTTAGTTATCGCAGCCTATAATGGCGGACCCGGAAAAGTGAATTCGGCTATCAAAAAAAGTGGCAGCAGGGATTTCTGGACCTTACAAAAGTACCTGCCTGCTGAATCAAGGAATCATGTAAAAAAATTCATTGCCACTCATTATATGATGGAAGGCCAGGGCGGCATTACTACTATTTCAAAAGATGAAGCAAGGTATATGTCTGTAAATACTGCTTTAAAGCCGGAAGAAACAGCCAATTCAAAAATACAATCCATTAGGGGCCGTTATAATTCACTGGTGATAGTAAAGCATATTACAATGGATATCGCTGCTTTTAATAAAATGAACCCGGATTTTGATAAGCTGATAGCTTCCAGCGGCAATTATGAATTACACCTTCCTGCAGAAAAAATGGAAGTCTTTCTTACAAAAAAGCCGGTAATCCTGAATGAATCAATGGAGTTATTACTGAACCCGGGGGGCATGGCAAAAGAAACTTCCAGCCTCTGATCAGTTATTGGAAAGAACATTCTTAATAGCCTCCGCCTTTAAAAGACATTCTTCCCATTCATTTTCAGGATCGCTGTAAAAAGTAATACCTGAACCCGCCTGGAATGAAAGATAGGCCAGTGAAGCATTATACATTACACTTCGTATCACCACATTAAGATCAAAATTGCCTGCCGGAGAAATATAGCCAAGTGCGCCTGAAAAAATACCTCTTTTCGTCTTTTCATAACGCTCTATCAATTCTATTACTCTTTTTTTGGGGGCGCCTGTCATTGAACCCATCGGAAAAGTCGCCTTTATCATTTCGCTGAATGAAACACTCTTTCTTAGTTGCCCGCTTATCGTAGAGATCATCTGGTGTACCTGGGGAAAAGAATAGATGCCATATAGCTCATCTACTTTTACCGTTCCTTCTTCGCATATCTTTGACAGATCATTTCTGACAAGATCAACTATCATCACATTCTCTGAACGATCCTTATCGCTATGCAATAGTTCTTTTTTACTTTTCTCATCCTCTTGCCTGTCATCCGGGATCCGCTTAGAAGTACCCTTGATGGGCTGGGATAAAATAGTATTTCCTTTTTTCATTAAAAACCTTTCAGGGCTGGCACAGATCAGCCACTTGTCACCTACCCTGTACAAAGCGGAAAAAGGATTGGGAGAAATATGGGCGAGCTTTTTATATACAAGTACCGGATCTATTTCGACCTGTTCGGCATAAAACTCCTGGCAAAAATTGATCTCATAACAATCTCCCAGCAGGATATGCTTTTGCAATCGCCGTATGATGGAAAGATATTCTTCCTTTTGAATCCTGTTTTGAATAAAGGGGGTTGATTCTTTTTTTGTTATTGCTGAAGGAACTGCGTAAGAAGTGATGGCTTCAAATATCTCAGCCGGTTCATCTGCATCAATGATCATTTCTTTTTCATTCAACCGGATGATGATGGCAGGTTCAAAGAAAAAAAGATCAGGAAATTGGATATTGTCCGGGTGCAGTGAAAAAGATTCTTCCTGCTCATTCTTTAAGTCATAACTGAGATGACCAAACAGCCAGCTTCGTTTTTCATCAATGAAACGCTGTAACTGATCCAGTGCATCACCCGCGCCAGCCAGCAACTTTCTTTTGATGCCTGCGCCTGCTATACACTCCTGCGTATGCGGCTCGATATGATACTGGTGATTATCCAGGAAACAAAAAGTGTTGAACCGTTGTACCCAGTTCAACACTTTTTGTTTCATCTTCCCGAAATCATGCACGGGAAAGGAATTAGTGAGAATAGTGTTGTTCAATATATATGATATATGAACGAATAAATTCAATTAGTAATCATCGTTATCATCACCATCAAGGTCATCCCCCCCGTCAAACAGATCCTTGAACTCATCATCCACTTTAAAATCATCTTCTTCCTCAACGCCTTTTTTACCTGCAGGGCCAACAGCTTTTTTCCCTTTTGATTTGGGCACGTCGAATTCTTCGAAGTCAGGATCCCATTCTTCCTCTTCTTCTACTTTATCCCATTCATCTACTGTGTCTTCTCCTGCATCATCATCATCGTCGTCATCTTTTCCTTTTTTTGCAGTAGCCCCTTTGGCTCCTTTTTTAGGAGCCGCTACTTCTGTCTCATCATCGTCAAGATCATCGTCATCATCTTCCTCCTCCTTTTTCTTAGGTTTGGGGGATGCTTTTTTTGCAGATTCTTTTTCGGATGAATCACCGGCTGTTCCAGCAGACTTTTTTTCTTTACCAGGTTTTGATGCCATACTCAGATAGGGTTATTGGTGTAAAATTTCAGCGAAGTTTTTAATTGACCAAATTTTTAAAAAAGTTTTTTTTATTTAGGACAGATATGAACATTTCGCAAAAAAATAAGGTCTTTTTGAAATTAATCCACTATATGCTGATTATCTGGTCCCGACCCGGCCCATTCGATATGTAATTTACGCTGACTCCCAGATATTGATTGATAAAATCTACATACGTCTTCATAGTTTCAGGCAATTCTTCAAATGATTTCGCTGCACTGGTAGTTGTATTCCAGCCCGGAAAAGCTTTATATACGGGTTCTACCATCAACCTGTCAAGGCGGAAAGGAATTTCCCGGCTTTCCTTTCCGTTTACTTTATAATGGGTGCAAACTTCCAGGTGCTTAAAGGCATCCAGCACATCAGCTTTGGTCATCACGATCTTTGTAACCCCGTTTATCATGCATGCAAACTGCAGCGCCACCAGGTCTATCCATCCACAGCGGCGGGGCCGGCCGGTAGTAGCGCCAAATTCATTACCGATCTTTCTCAATTCTTCTCCCGTCTCGTTTTCCAGTTCTGTAGGAAAAGGCCCGCTGCCAACCCTGGTGCAATAAGCCTTGGTCACACCTATCACATCCCTGATCTTTTGCGGGGCAATACCAAGACCGCTGCAAACACCCGCGGATATCGTATTTGACGAAGTGACAAAAGGGAAAGTGCCGAAATCTATATCCAGCATACTGCCTTGCGCCCCTTCGGCCAATACTCTTTTACCAGCCTGTATTTGTTCATTGATAAAATATTCGCCATTGACAATATTCAATTGCTTCAAAAATTCCAGCGCTTCAAAAAATTCTTCTTCCCAGGCCGTAATATCCTCATCAAAAGAAAAATTGTCGAGTAGCCGCTGGTGCTTCAATCTAAGTTTGATATAAGCAGTCGTAAAATTTTTATCCAGCAGGTCGCCTACACGCAAACCATTTCGCCCCGTCTTATCCATATAGGCAGGCGCTATACCTTTCAGTGTGGAGCCTATCTTCTGATTGCCTTTGGATAATTCAGCGGCTTTATCCAATGCACGGTGGGTGGGAAGTATTATGTGCGTCCTTTCAGCGATAAAAAGATTTTTTCTCAGGTCCACACCAAATGACGCCACGGTGTCACATTCTCTCTTTAAGGTTATCGGGTCAAGCACTACTCCATTACCGATCAGGTTCAATTTATTCTTTTGAAAAACGCCTGAAGGTATCTGGTGCAGCACTACTTTTTTATCCTCCACATACAAGGTATGCCCGGCATTGGGCCCACCCTGGAACCGGGCGACGACATCATAATCTTTAGCAAAATAATCTACGATCTTTCCTTTTCCTTCATCGCCCCACTGGAGGCCAAGAATTACATCAACCATGATATCTTAAAATTTATTTTGGGCCAAACGACAGTACTACTATCATCGCCTGTTGCAGTTTACCCAGAGTGAAACGAAGGGCACACTTCATCGTTCAGTAATTCTATTGAACATATCAGAAAGGTCGTGCCCGCAATTGCGGTGGCAAAAATAAGCTCTAAGCAACGAAGCCACCGAATAAATCCGGCGGCTTCCGCTTATTTTTTATACACGAAAAAAAGAATTTATCAACGATTGATTAGTCCGGCCATTGGTTGTTTGACCAGCCTATTTACCGGATTAATATCACCGACCCCTTTTTACTGATTAGCTTATTATCCATCGTCACACCTTCTGCCATCCACACATAAGCGCCGCTACCCTGTTCCATACCTCCAAACCGGCCATCCCATCCCTGGTTCAGCGTAGAGGTAGAATATAATAGCTGCCCCCACCGGTTATATACCCTGAAGTAGTTCAGCTTCTTAATGCCAACCGGGAAAGGTACGAACACATCATTTTTACCATCCCCGTTGGGAGTAAACGCTGTCGCTACATAAATTTCAGGTCCTTTATATACGCGGATAGTAATAAAAGCTTCTCCCTGGCAACCTGCTGCGGTAGTAGTAGTAACCAGGTAAGTAACTACAGCACCCTCAATGACAGGTGCAGTGGCAACCGGGTTGGGAATATTCGGATTATCCAGACCGTCAACTGGCGACCATAGATAAGAAGTACCTGCCGATGTTGCCAGTAATGGCACTTGTGCACCTGCATACACCACTGTGTCTGCCGGGTAAGTTGTCACCTGTATTGGAGGAGTAACAAACACCGTCACCTGGTCGGGTTTCAATGAAGTACAACCGTTGATATCAGTTACACTCAAAGCGTATATTGTCGTTTGATCCGGAGTGGATATGGTGGTGATACCGCTCGTGCTACTCAAGTAAGTAGCCGGTGACCATGTATAAGTATAAGCCGGATCACCCACTGCCTGTAACTGGTAATTTTGTCCATAACAAATATCCCCATCAATCCCGGCATCAGGTACAGGTGCAGGCAATATAGTAACCAATATATCATCAGGAAGAGAACAACGACCTAAAGTCGCAATAACTGAATACAAAGTAGTGGTGGCAGGCTTTGCTTGCGGATTAGCAATAGTATTGCTGCTAAGACCAGTCGCAGGTGTCCATAGAAATTGTGTTGCATTGGTTATAAGCTGCAATTGTACGGAATTGCCTTCGCAGACAGGTGCAGGATCAGCAGCCGGTGTCAGTGTCAGATTATTGGTAAGACCCACTGTAACTGCCGGAACAATGAAAGTGCAACCATTCGCATCCTTTACTGTCACATTATTAAAAGTACCCGGAGCCACATTCAAAATAGCGGAAGACTGAAAATTTGTTCCGTTAGTAGAATACTGATAAGGCAATGTGCCGCCGGTTGCTGTTACGGTAATAGTACCATCATTGCCTCCATCACAGGTTGCATTCGCTGTGGTGGCTGTGGCGGCAAGTACAACAGGCTGCGTAACGTTTACATTATTTACCTGTACCGGGCAATTATTGATATCCCTGACATATACGGTATAAGGCCCGGCTCCAACAGAGAATGTATTACCGGGCTGAAATGTTACATTATCCAGGGAATAAGAATAAGCCGAAGTGCCCCCGGTTGCTGTTACAGTAATTACACCGTTATTCTGTCCATTACATAAAACATTCTGTACAGTAGTTGCAGCAGCCAATTGCGTAGGATGACCCACCGTAATCATTGCCGTATTAGTACAACCCACAGCATCCCTGATATAAACAGTATAGGTATTTGCGGCAAGCCCGTTAAAGTTAGAGCTGGCCTGCCAGGTAATATTATTCAAAGAGAATTCTACAGGCGCTGTTGCATTGGCTGAAGCAGTTGCTGTTATACTTCCTGTAGTGGCGCCAAAACAGGTAGCATCAACTTTAGCAGGAGTAATTGTTATAGCCGCTCCCGGATTGACCGTAGCTGAGACAGGACTGCTTATACAACCTGCAGCATCTGTTACCACGATACTATATGTATTAGCAGTAAGCCCTGTGAAAGAAGTATTGGTTGCGCCGGTCTGCGTTGTCGTTCCGTTTAATACAAATGTATAAGGGCCTGCGCCATTGGCAGGTGTTACAGTTATTTGTCCGTTCGCAGCTCCATTACAGGTGGTCGGTACAGCAACAGCATTGGCTAATAAAGCAGATCCCTGGGCTACGTTGATATTACTAAATGTACCTGTACAACCAATAGCATCCGTGACCACAATAGAATAAGTGGCGCCTGCTGCAAGACCGGCAAAGCTGGTAGTAGCAGCCCCGGTCTGTGTCGTTGTTCCATTTAATACAAATGTATAAGGGCTGGTACCATTGGTTGGCGTTATAGCAATACTTCCGTTGGTGGCGCCGGTACAGGAAGTACCGATCGGATTAATGTTAGCGGTTACTCCTGTTCCTGATACTACATTTACCAGTGGTAAAGTTGAGTTGCAACCATTCACATCCGTTACAACAATAGTATGAGATCCGGCAGCTATACCAGTATAGGTTGTTGTTGTAGCACCGGTTTGCGTTATCGTTCCGTCTAATACAAATGTATAAGGACCATTACCATTAGATGGTGTTACAGTTATGCTTCCATTGTTTACACCCGGGCAAGCCGTAGCTACCGGTGTAACAACGGCAGCTAATACTGCACCCGCAGTTACATTCGCATTGTTTAAGGTGAACTGGCAACCATTCGCATCCGTGATTAACACAGTATGCGTACCCGAAGCAAGATTAGTGAATACTGTATTTGCTGCTCCTGTTTGTGTAGTTATCCCATCCAGCAAAAATGTATAAGGAGCTGTTCCGCCAGTTCCGGGTGTTACTGTAATACTTCCATTGGCAGCACCAGAACAAGAAGTAGCAACAGAAGTATATGTAGCTGTAAAGCCTGCACTGGCAGTTACGTTCGCATTGTTTAAGGTGAACTGGCAACCATTCGCATCCGTGATTAACACAGTATGCGTACCTGAAGCCAGATTGGTGAATGTTGTATTCGTTGCTCCGGTTTGGGTAGTCGCTCCATCTAATACAAATGTATAAGGACTCGTACCACCTGTTCCCGTTGTTACCGTAATGCTTCCGTTGGTAGCCCCGGTACATGAGCTGTTAATTGAAGTAAACGTGGCTGTAAATCCCGCACTGGCGGTTACGTTCGCATTGTTTAAAGTGAATTGGCAACCATTCGCATCTGTGATAAAAACAGTATGCGTACCCGAAAGCAGATTGGTGAATGTTGTATTCGTTGCTCCGGTTTGGGTAGTCGCTCCATCCAGCACAAATGTATATGGTCCTGTACCGCCTGTTCCCGTGGTTACTGTAATGCTACCGTTAGTTGCGCCGGTACAAGAGCTGTTAATTGAAGTAAACGTAGCTGTGAATCCCGCGCTGGCGGTTACGTTCGCATTGTTTAAGGTGAACTGGCAACCATTCGCATCCGTGATCAATACAGTATGCGTGCCTGAAGCAATATTATTAAATATAGTATTCGTTGTGCCGGTTTGGGTAGTCGCTCCATCCAGCACAAATGTATATGGCCCTGTACCGCCTGTTCCCACGTTTACTGTAATACTTCCATTAGTAGCTCCCGTGCAAGTACTATTAGTTGAAGTAAATGTAGCTGTAAATCCCGCGCTGGCGGTTACGTGCGCGTTGTTTAATGTGAACTGGCAACCATTCGCATCCGTGATCAGCACAGTATGCGTACTTGAAGCAAGATTATTAAATATAGTATTTGTGGCACCGGTTTGGGTAGTTGTTCCATCTAACACAAATGTATAAGGCCCTGTACCACCTGTTCCTGTAGTTACTGTAATGCTTCCATTGGTAGCTCCTGTACAGGAACTGTTGGTTGAAGTAAATGTAGCTGTAAATCCACCTCCTGCTGTAACAGTAACAGGCAACGGAGTGACAGTAGTACACCCAATAGCATCCGTTATAGCTACAGTATGATTACCGGTTGCTACCCCGGTATAATTGGCAGCGGCACCTGTCTGAGTAGTTGTTCCATCTAATACGAATGTATAAGGCCCTGTTCCATTCGTTGGCGTCACCGCTATCGTTCCATTATTCACACCTGTACAGGTAGTTGAGGTTGGAGTTAGTGTTGCTGTTAATCCTGTACCTGACGTCACGGTAACAGGAATATTGGCTGATGCACAACCTAAAGCATTTCTTATAATGATAGTATGCGCCCCTGCGGATACATTAGTAAATACATTCGCAACTTGCGGAGCGCCTGCATCCAATGAATAAGTATAAGGACCAGTTCCATTGGTAGCCGTAGCGGTAATAGCTCCGTTATTGACACCCGGGCAGGATGTTGCAGTAGCGGTAGCAGTACCCGTAAGTACAGGACCAGCTATAACCGTTACAGGTATTGGAGCCGACTGGCAACCAGCGGCATCGCTTACAACAACGGAATGTACCCCGGCTGCTATACCAGCGAAAACTGTCGTAGCGCCAGTCTGTATAACAGTTCCATCAAGAGTAAATGTATAAGGCGCTGTTCCGTTTGTTGGCGTTACAGTTATCGTTGCATTCGTTGCCCCGCTACATGATGTATTGATCGCGGTCGCATTGGCCAATAATGCCGAACCCGGGTTTACTGTTACCGGTATGGGAGCTGAGATACAAAGGCCCGCTTCTCTTATTGTTGCTGTATAGTTGCCGGCAGCCAAACCGGTAAAGACATTACTTGTTTGATAAGGACCCCCATTCAATGAATACTGGTAAGGCCCCGTTCCGCTGGTCGGCGTTATGGTTATACTTCCGTTGTTGACGCCGGTACAGGCAGTAGGGGCTGCGGCGGCAGTACCTGTTACTGTACCAGTACCCTGCAATACAGTAACAGGATCAAGTTGTTTACTACACCCTGCATTGTCAAGTGTGCTGATTGAATATGTACCTGGCGCCAGGTTAGAGAAAATATTATTAGTAGTGTAGAGGCCTCCGTTAATAGAGTATGTTATTGGGGGGGTGCCATTGGGTGGATTAACAGTTATATTGCCATTGCTTGCCCCTGGACAGGAAGTATTAATGACATTATAAGTAACAGTTAGTACGCCGGTGGGCACAATAGTAATTGGGAGGATGCTGCTGCAACCACCACTTGCATCAGTAACCGATATGGTGTAGTTGCCTGCAGTAAGCCCTGTAAATTGGTTAGTTGTCTGGCTGATATTCCCGGGAGTAAGTACATAAGTGTAAGGAGCAATACCAGTACCCGCAGGTATTGTGATGGTAGCGGTGCCAGTACCTATAACACCACAATTAGTAGTTGTTACAGCAGCCGTCGCATTTAATGCGGTTGTTTTGTTTACTGTAATGGTATCAAGAATGACAATCTGGCTATTCACATTGTCACAAACAGTATACGTTGTTTTTATAACATACTGACCAGTAGTGGCAGCCGGGCAAAAGCCTGGGAAAGTTACATCCAGCAAACCGGCAGTAGTCGTAATAGTATCCCCTGCAACAATAGGCGCGCCGGCTAAAGTTTGTAATTGGCAATTTACAAAACGGGAAATCGAACCCGATGGGGTAAACCTGTAAGCGGTATTATGTTCACTCCATAACGTGGCATTTTTTCCGGGTGCGGCTACTGCCTTGTCGCGGGCCCAGTTTTGAATACCTAAGATGGCCCTGTTTCCGGGAGGGAAGTTTGAAAAGCAAGTTTTATTTTCAATAAAAACTTCTATAAGACCAGTTGATTCATAAACAACAATTTGAAAAGTAGTGGGTGCAGGGATAGAGCAACCGGGAACCCCAAAAACACCAAGATGATAAAAGCTTACAATAAGTCTGCGGAATGGGGCGGTACCTTCAAACCTCCATTCGATTTTCCTGTCCGCAGGACTTGATGCAACCTGGGGATCCAGATCAGTAAATACTCCCATGATGGATGCCTTGGGGTAGTAAGGGGCATTGATATCACATTGCGCTCCCCCGGCATAGGGAATTGTTTCTGATATTTGCCAGGAATTTCCACAATCAGGAGGAGAAGCATTTGTTTCATCAAAGGTTACCAGGCCATTAGATCCTATCACAGCCTTTGTATATATAGAATCATAGAAACAAAAGCTAAAAGGCATATTAATTAAAGCGCTGTACAGATCATCTGCATAAACTTCTGTTATTTCATTTCCGGTTGGAGTGGTATAAGCAAACGGAGTGTACCCAATTGTGTTAATTGAATAATCTGATGATGATTTCAAATGGGGGACCCTAAATGGTTGAGTCACACAGTTTTCACCACAAGGAAGGTTGATAACAGTCCCATTTAGCCCGGTATTAAAACCATTTTGTGCTGAAAGCGGGCCGGATAGAAAAAAAATGAAGATGACAATAACAAAAAGCCTTAACAAAGCAGATATCATAATTAGGGTAAATAGTTTTGGTGAAATAAGGCTGGCAACCTGGACAACAAGTTACAAAAAATATCAGTACAGGGAGAGCTAAATTGGCCGTGGACAAAAAATGATTATCCTGCTTAATCGGTGGACTTTCAGGCAATATCCCCGGTATCATATCTTTCTACTGATTCAATGCCCGGCAGGCTTTTCAGGCTGGATAGTAATTCTTCGAGTTCATCTTTATCATGCACAAACACTTTGATCTTTCCCTCAAATAATCCTTCTTTGGCTTCTACGCTTAATGCGCTGATATTGATTTTCAATTCACCCGAAATAAGGTTGGTGATCTTATGAATCACCCCCACATCATCCATGCCTACAATTTTCAAACCTGTAAGAAAAGAGATTTCCTTGTTCCTGGCCCATTTTGTTTTCACTACCCTATGGCCATAGTTGGCCAGCAGCTTTGCCGCATTCGGGCAATTGGTACGGTGAATGGTAAGTCCTTTGCCGGTGGTAATAAATCCAAAAACATCATCCCCCGGAATAGGTTTGCAGCAATTGGCCAGATTATATACGATCTTATCGCTGCTTTCACCAAAAATGACCAGTTCTGTATCTTTTTTTGAGCTGCCACCCGGGTGATTAGGATTATACTCCGGCTTGGGATCAAATATCCTGATTGGCTTTGGCGCTTCTATCCTGTCGCCCATTACCGTAAATTCTTTCAGGTCTTTAAGGTCAATATTCTTTATGGCTACCTGGTAAAAAAGATCAACATGTGAAGGCAGCTTATACCAGTGCACCAGTTCATCAATATTATGCGGGTTCATGGATGCACCCATGCCTTCCAGTTTTCGCTGTACCGCATACTTACCTTCATCACCGATCTTTTTCTTTTCCTCTTTCAACGCATCCTTTATCCTTCCCTTTGCCTTGGCCGTTACTACAAAACCCAGCCAGTCTTCCGATGGCTTTTGCTTATTACTGGTAATGATCTCTATCTGGTCACCGCTCCGCAGTTTATGACTGAGCGGAACTAATTTGTGGTTCACTTTGGCCCCGATGGTCTTGACACCAATAGCACTGTGAATAGCGAAAGCGAAATCCAGCGCCGTAGAACCAATGGGCAGCATTTTTACATCCCCCTTGGGCGTATAAACATAAATTTCTTCGGCAAGAAAACTGGTTTTGAAATCCTGCAGAAAATCAATACTGTCCGTTTCCTGGCTGCTGATCACTTCCCGTATCTGCTGAAACCATTTGTCAAAACCGCTTTCATCTGTTGCCCCTTCTTTATATTTCCAGTGAGCTGCCAAACCTTTTTCAGCAATTTCATTCATTCGCTTCGTTCGTATCTGCACTTCCACCCACTTACCTTGCGGACCCATCACGGTGGTATGCAATGCTTCATAGCCATTGGATTTGGGATTGCTTAACCAGTCTCTTAACCGTTCAGGTGAAGGTGTATATTCATCCGTGATCATCGAATATACTTTCCAGCAGTCTTCTTTTTCTTTTTCCTGTGGTGAATCTAATATGACACGGATAGCAAACAGGTCATACACCTCTTCAAAATCCACCCCTTTCTTCTTCATTTTATTGGAAATGGAGTGTATGCTTTTGGGTCTTCCGTATATTTCAAAATTAAAATTGCCTTTTTCTAATTTCTCTTTTATAGGTTTAATGAATTCATTGATGTACTTGGATCGTTCTCTTTTTGTTTCCGCCAGTTTTTGAGCAATTTCCTTGTAAGTATCCGGCTCCATGTATTTCATGGCCAGGTCTTCCATCTCGGTTTTGATATTATACAATCCCATGCGATGGGCCAGCGGCGCATATACATATACCGTTTCCGAGGCTATCTTCAGTTGTTTTTCCCGCTTCATGCTTTCCAGCGTCCGCATATTATGCAACCGGTCTGCCAGTTTGATCAGTATCACACGGGGATCATCCGTCAGTGTCAGTAGTATTTTTTTAAAATTTTCCGCCTGCTGCGAAGCATTGACATCAATAACGTTGGATATTTTAGTAAGACCATCTACTATCCTGGCAATTTCATTCCCAAATTCCTTTTCTACATCTTCCAGGGTAATGTCAGTATCCTCTACTGTGTCATGCATCAGTGCGCAAATGGTAGAGCGGACACCGAGTCCAATTTCTTCCACACAAATTTTGGCGACGGCAAGGGGATGGAGAATATAAGGTTCGCCGCTTTTTCGCCGCATGGTCTTATGTGCATCAGCAGCCATTTCAAAAGCGGTACGGAGCAGGTCTTTATCACCGGGTTTTATTTTGGTTTTAAGGGACCGCAACAGGGAACGGTATTCCCGCAGGATAAGTTTTCTTTCCTGCTCTTCATTCAAATTATATTTTGGTATCTGTGCTACAGTTTCCATTCAAATATGTACCGGGACGAATTTACTGAATTTATATTGCCCTTACTCTCTAATAATGACAGCCGTATGATATATCTTTCGAAAATTATAAGCTGCTATTCTTTTCTTTATGCATTCACTTTATCTTTTTTGAATACTATTTTCCGTACAAATGCCCTACATTTGCAACCCCTAAGAAGGTTATGATGTATGGCTTCGCGCTAAGAGTTTTGGCGCCTGCGGCTCATACTTCAGAGCCTGAAATTCCGGATGTGGTGAAATTGGTAGACACGTCAGACTTAGGATCTGATGCCGTAAGGTATGGGGGTTCGAGTCCCTCCATCCGGACCAACGGAATATCGAACAGAAGAACAAGGAATGACGAATTTAAGAAGTAAGCCGGGATGATAAACATCCATCTTTATTATTCGCTATTCCTTGTTCGATATTCATCATTCAAATTATATCTATGGCAACAGTCACAAAAGAAAATATCGGTTTGCTGCACGAAAAGCTAACCGTGAAACTGGAAAAGACCGATTACCTGCCTTCTTTTGAAAAAGCACTGAAGGACTACAGTAAGAAAGCAAATATCCCCGGCTTTCGTAAAGGAATGGTACCTGCAGGTCTTATCAAAAAGATGTATGGCCCTTCCTTATTTACTGATGAAGTACTTCGTTCCGTTGACCGTGAACTGATCAGCTACCTGCAAAATGATAAGGTGGATATTTTCGCGCAGCCTCTTCCGCTGGAAACCGATATACGCCAACTGGATGTCAACAACCCTGCTGATTATACTTTTCATTTTGAAGTAGGCATGAAGCCGGAGTTTCAACTTCCTGATCTTGGCAAAGCGAATATCACTGAATACAAAGTGGTAATAACAGATGAAATGATCAACAATGAGATCGCCCGCCTGCAAAACCGGTACGGCAACATGAAAGATGAGGATACTGTGAACTCAGAAGAGAATGTGCTGAATGTAATTTTTTCTGAAGTAAATGAAAATGGAGAGGAGACAGAAGGTGGTATTACAAAAGACAATTCCTTATTGGTAAAATATTTCAAAGAAGATTTTCGCAGCAACCTGCTGGGTAAAGTGCTGAATGATTTTGTAATAGTGCAATTAGACAAAGCCTTTGACGAAAAAGAGCTGGATTTTATTCTCGGCGATCTTGGACTGGATAAAAATGATCCCGAAGCTTTGAAAAAACATTTTAAGATCCAGGTCACGAAGATCGGGATGCTGGAAAAGAAAGATATGAACGAAGAATTCTTCAGCCAGTTATATCCCGGCCAGGAAATAAAAACCGAAGCTGATTTTCGCAATAAGGTAAAAGAAGAAATAGGAGCTTACTGGACAAGCCAGGTAAGAAACCAGATTCATGACCAGGTATTTCACCAGTTGGTTGACCATACTGAAATTAAATTCCCGGAAGGCTTTTTGAAAAAATGGATGAAGACGCAGGGCAATGCTGCTTCAGAAGAACAACAGGCTGCGCCTAAATCAGAGGAAGAAGTAGAAAAAGAATTCCCGACTTTTCTCAACCAGTTGAAATGGACATTGATCTCTGACAAAATTGTACAGGACAATGCCATCCAGGTTAATCCCGATGAGATCCGCCAATTTGCCAAACAGCAATTATTCGGCTATATGGGTGGCATGGGCAATGTGGCAGACGATCAGCCCTGGGTAAAAGAGTATGTAGAAAAAATGATGAAGGACAGGAAATTTGTTGAAGATGCATATAACCGCCTCCAGACACAAAAAATGTTTGAGTGGGCTGAAACGCAGGTGAAGCCGGCTGAAAAAGAGATCAGTGCGGAAGAGTTTACTAAAATGGTAGAGGCGCACCAGCACCATCATCATTAACTTCTGCCATCGCCATGGCGGGAAATTTAGGCAGAAAAGTATTTCGTTTTATAAAAAATTCAACAGCAGGGACACTCTTTGCTGTTTTTTATTTTTAATGCGAGAACCGGATTTCATTATTGCCATCTGTGCCGGACCGCTCCTGCGGTGAAAAAAATTGTAGTACAACATCTACATAGTGTTAAGTGATGATACTATTTTCTAAAATTTCCATTTGTCCTTCTTTTGCTACCAGAAACAAGTTGATATATCCCCCATTGTATCAAAACTATTGACTGACCCTTTTACAAGCGCCTATTATCCGTATCCCATGAAACAACCCGGCTTAACCCTGAATCGGAATTATAGAATAGAATTGTAAACAAAAAAATAATGGAAATTTACCAGGTTACAGAGATACCGGCTTTATCAAAAGATCCCACCCTTCACAGTATAGTGAATGATCTGATATATGAGGCAGCCCCTTTGGCGGTTCACAACCGGAACTACATTGTTAATAATGTGCCTGCCGATCTGATGATGGAAGCCAATGGTACGATCATATCCTCTGTTTTAAGCAAGCTCTTTCATACCGCCATCCGTCATGCGCAAAACAGCGTTATACTTATTTCTGCGAAGGTGTATGGAATAACGGTCCTTGTGCAGGTCAAAAGCAAAGGCAATATCAGTCCTTCCTTACCGGAAGATCTCGGTCATGCCTCTTTGAAAGCCCGGAAGACCGGTGGTATTATTGAAATGGTCCTTTGTGAAAATGAACAGGCCTGTATAGCGTATTGCTTTCTGAATGTGGCGGGAGCTGCATAATCAATTTCTATTTCCCATCTGCTTAATGTCATTTCGTCCTGAAATCATCCCTTCCTGACACCAATTTTGTGGTTTTGCCATTTGGACGGATATTTGATGAATTGAATTTCATCTAAAGACTAAAAGATCAACTATGAGTTTTAATTCGGAATTTGAAAAATACGCTGTGAAGCATCGCGGCCTTTCCAGCAACACACTTCACGGCTATGCCTCGCAAATGGTAACCGGCCTTACCCCCAATATCATTGAAGAACGACCTATGAATGTAGCGGTGATGGATGTCTATAGCCGGCTGATGATGGACCGTATCATCTTCTTAGGCTATCCCATCAATGATGAAGTAGCCAATATCGTAACAGCGCAGTTGCTTTTCCTGGATTCTACCGACAGAACAAGGGATATCAATATGTACATTAACAGTCCGGGGGGCAGTGTTTATTCCGGCCTGGGTGTATATGATACGATGCAATATGTAACACCAGATGTTGCTACTATATGTATTGGTATGGCCGCTTCTATGGCCTGCGTATTATTGGGAGCAGGCACTAATGGCAAAAGAGCTGCGTTGAAACATGCCCGCATCATGATGCACCAGCCGAGTGGCGCCATTGGCGGACAGGCCAGTGACATCGAGATCACCGTTAATGAGATCAGGAAGCTGAAATCCGAATTATATGAAGTGGTAAATTATCATTCCGGCAAACCGGTGACGCAGATCGAAAAAGATTTTGACCGTGATAAATGGATGACGGCTGTAGAGGCAAAAGAATACGGACTGGTGGATGAAGTGTTGCTGACGAATCCGAGAAAAGTGAAGAAAGATAGTTAAGAGTTCAAGGAGGAAAGGAGAAAAAGATTTCTTGCAGGCTGGTGTCGCAATAAAACAAAAGCTAAACTAAGGAACCGAAGTTGGTAACCAAAAACAGAAACGAAAAACGAATCTTTATGAACAGAAAGAATTTTTTATACAACGATCCGATAGCTAGCGGATGGAGAGCTGATGACGAAGAGGAAGAAGAAAAAGAAGAGCAGCCTAAATCCGACCTCATGATGTTCAGCAAAAAGCTGGAAAAATATTTTTTTGAGACCCGCAGTGTTTATCTCTGGGGAGTAGTGGATGACAAAAGTGCTAAGGATATAGTAAGTAAACTATTGTTGCTGGATGCAGACAAGCCCGGAGAAGAGATCAAATTTTATATCAATAGCCCCGGCGGTGTAGTTACCAGCGGCATGGTGATGTATGATACCATGCAGATGATAAAAAGCCCGGTAAGTACTATTTGCATGGGTCTTGCCGCTTCGATGGGAAGTATCTTATTAAGCGGAGGGAAAAAAGGTAAACGATTCATCTATCCAAGCGGCGAAGTGATGATCCATCAACCCTCTTTGGGCGGCTTTATACGCGGCGTGAGTACCGACCTGGAAATACAGGCCAAACAAACCAAACGGGTAAAAGATCTTGGCGCTAAGATACTGGCTGACAACTGTGGCAAAACGGTAGAACAGATATTAAGAGACTTTGACCGGGACTACTGGATGGATGCCAAAGAAGCTATTGCTTATGGCATTGTTGACAAGTTGATAGACAAGCTTTAATACATTGATTATTAGTTCGTAATACCCGGGCACGTAGTCCTACTATTATAAAATAATATATGTCTTAAAAAAGCTGTCCTTGTCAGCGTAGTTTGATACTTTTGTGGTACGAACTGATTAGTATTCCTTCATTCTCCTTATATAACATATGGCTAAAAATCCATTGCATTGTTCTTTTTGTGGCCGTAACCGTGATGAAGTTAAAATTCTCATTGCCGGCCAGGAAGGTCATATCTGCGAAAACTGTGTAGAACATGCAAGGGAGATCATTGAGCAGGAACTGATGGTTCGTGACGAAAAGACACCTTCTTCTTTCAAGCTTACGGTAAAGAAACCTGTTGAGATCAAGAAATTTTTGGATGACTATGTCATCGGGCAGGATGAAGCTAAAAAAGTTTTGGCGGTCGCTGTTTACAATCACTACAAGCGTTTACAACAAAGAAATACTGATACCAGTACCAATAACGAAGTTGAAATAGAGAAAAGCAATATCGTAATGGTAGGTGAAACCGGTACCGGCAAAACATTACTGGCAAAAAGTATCGCCCGGATGCTGAATGTTCCTTTTGCCATTGTAGATGCGACAGTATTTACTGAAGCCGGTTATGTAGGTGAAGATGTAGAAAGTATCCTTACCCGTTTGCTGCAGGTGTGTAATTATGATGTAAATGCTGCTGAACGTGGCATTGTCTATATAGATGAAATAGATAAGATAGCCCGGAAAGGTGATAATCCTTCCATCACCCGTGATGTAAGCGGTGAAGGCGTGCAGCAGGGTATGTTGAAATTATTAGAAGGTACTGATGTGTTGGTACCACCGCAGGGAGGCCGAAAACATCCCGAACAAAAACTCATCAAGATCAACACTCAGAATATTCTTTTCATTTGTGGCGGTGCATTCGATGGCATAGATAAGATCATTGGCCGCCGGGTACACACAAATACAATTGGTTTCAATGTTGATAAAGAACAGCAGGAAAGTATGAAGAAAAACCTGCTCCGTTATATTACTGCCCAGGACCTTAAATCATTTGGCCTGATCCCTGAATTGCTGGGACGACTGCCGGTAGTTACGCATCTTGATCCGCTGGACGCCTCCACGCTCCGGCTGATACTAACAGAACCAAAGAATGCTTTGATAAAACAGTACAGGAAATTGTTTGAACTCGAAGGCATTCAATTAAGCATTGAAGATGAGGTGCTGGATTTTATGGTAGAAAAAGCAATGGAATATAAATTAGGGGCAAGGGGTCTGCGTAGTATTTGCGAAGGCATATTGACAGACGCTATGTTTGAAATGCCTTCTTCCAAAGACACACACTTTAACCTGGATATAGATTATGCCAGGAGGAAGTTTGATAAGAGTAAGCTGAGCTTATTGAAAGTAGCATAGACCGCATTTCACATTGATGAAATGTTTGCAATGATATTTATTGCCGGAAGCATTTTCCGGCATTTTTATTTTCCTACCTTCAAACTACAAATCATAAACTTTTTATATGCAGGAATTAATAGAAAAACTAAAAGCCGAGGCCGGCGTAACAGACGAGCAGGCTAAAAAAGCTATTGAAACTATTAAAAATTATGTGGTCGAAAAATTTCCTATGCTGGAAGGAGCAGTAGGTAATCTATTTGGCAGTTAGCAGGTATTAGCGGATCTGCTTGCACTTCTTCCCCCTGGGATTATTGGCTGCTTCAAAAGGAGTAATGGCCCTGCTGCAGGAATCCAGTATAATTAAGATAATCAGCGCCCAGATAAGGTTTCTTGTTTTCATTTGTTGGTTGGATTGTTCAGCGAATATAGATGGTTATCAATGAAAACAAGAAGATAAACCCCGCCTGAAATAACCGGAAATCAAAAGGTAAATTCACATAGTAACCATGTAAAATTTACCTTTTTGACGAATATTATTTGCACTATTCACCTGCAAGGTTTCAATTGCCGGGAAGAGGATGCTTTTTATTCATTTGCATTGTACTTTCTCAGGTATTCTCTTGTTTTTATTCCCGATTCTTTCAGATCGCTCTCTTTCCAGTTACCACCTGATGCAGCCGATTTTTTCAATACGGAGCAGCTCTCATCTTTATCTGAAACCGACCAGGTGATCCAGCTTAATCCCCTTGCTTCCATCCAGTCAATCCATTTTTGCCATTCTTCATAATTAAGCGGCCCGTCGCCGGAAGCTTCCATACCCGCAGATTCAGAAATGAATATGGCCAAGCCTTTTTGTATAGCTTCGTCCGTTCTGTCGCGAAGCCATTGCTTATGTGTAGCTGCATAAAAATGTACAGTGTACATAAGGTTAGCATATCCTTTTACCGGATCAGCCGCAGGTAATTGAATATCCTGGTCCCATCTCGGGCTGCCTACTAAAATGATATTATCAGGATCAATCGCCCTGATCGTTTTTATCACTTCTTCTGAATAAGCTTTTACTTCCGGCCATGTTTCATAATCAGGTTCATTGAATACCTCATAGATCACATTGGGATACTTTCCGTATAGCGCCGCCATCTCCGAAAAAAAAGCTTTTGATTCCTTTAGATGAATATTGTGATCATGCCAGTCAATGATAACATAAATACCTTCTTTGATAGCTGCATCAACAACTGCTTTTATTTTAGCCGCAGAACTTACCGGATTTTTTAAATACCCGCTATCGTTGAGTTCTATTCCCAATGCCGCTCTCACTACCGTGCATTTCCAGTCATCTTTTAACCATTTTACTGCGCCGGCATTATACATTCTCGGCCAGAGATTATGCCAGCCAAAACTCATTCCTCTTAACAGTACTGGTTTGCCATCCCTGCCCACCAGTTTCGTTCCTTCTACTTTCAGAGCTCCATGTTTGTTCACTGGTTGTGTATTGGCAGCAATACAGGTAAACACCAATAATGATCCAATGATGATTTTTAACTTCATGATGAATTTATCTTTTAAGCTTATATATATCTTTCAGATCTTTTTCAAATAATGTATAAGGATCATTATAGAATTTTATAAAATCCGCTTCACTCACTTGCCCGGGAAAAGGGGCATAATAATGTGTCGGGCTTCTTGCATCATTGCGCCACACCAATACATAACACAATTGCATACTGTCTGACCGGAGGGCTTTCAGCAATGTTTCTGTCCACCATGTTGTATTGGGTATTGATTCCAAACCTGTTTCAGTAAAAGCCGCCAGTTTACCTGCTTTCTTTGCATAATCAGAAACGATCTTTAATTTTTTTATGCCTGCCCCCAGGTTATACTTTCCATCGCGGCCAAAATCCCCATAGTTATCCATACCCACCATATCTACCCATTCGTCACCGGGATAGCGTTCTAAAAACGCCGCTTCCGTATTAAATCTATTATCCGGAGAAAATGCATAGATGAAATTATGAACACCCAAACTATCCCTCAGGAAAGAAACGGTAAACCGCCAGAGCGATTTAAATTCATCCACCGTACAATGCGCCCTTCCCCACCAAAACCAGTCGCCATCAAACTCATGATAAGGACGGAATATCACCGGAACCAATTTGCCATCATTCCCTTTTATTGAGTTTGCCAGGTCAGCAACTGTGCGAAGGATCGTTTTGTATTTTTCATGATGCGAGCCACCCGGAATAATATATTTCACAGCAGCCGAAGCAGTAGAATCATTCCAATAAAAATTGGTTTTAGAAACGGGATTATTAAAATGCCAGGCTATTGTGGTCACGCCTCCCCTGTTATACGTTTCAGCAATGTTCTTCCTTAATGCACCCTTTTCTTTTTCTATCATAGAATCCGGTATTCCTGACAGACCACTGAAGTCAACACCAATCACAGCGGGATGCGAGCCTGTTACCGATTTTACATCGCTTCTGTCCGGGTCGCCATACCATCCATGGCCATATTGAGTAGCGTGCTGGTGACCGAAGAGTATCTGCTTTCCTGATAGTTTACCCAGGTTATAATATAAAGCCTTCGTCTCGTTAGTAGCATTGGCGTCAATGATCGTATTCTTTCCTTTTTGAGAAAAAGATAGCATTGAAAATAATGTCAGCGATACAAGGACCGATAAATACTTTTTCATTTCAGCAAATCATTTGTTTAAATATCCATTATCCGATAACCAGTCAGCCATCCGTTGCGGCCATGTATTAATTGATTTTAGTGCTGACCGCTTACCCATATTAAATGCATGTTTTCCCTGTGCATACAGGTGTACTTCTGTTTTCACATTCGCTTTTCTGTATAGCTGCAGCAATTTTACAACCGGCTCCGAACAACATTCATCATCATTAGCAGCTACCATAAATAATGGCGGAGCATCTGGCCCGATTGTTTCAGGAACTGCCAAAGGACCCGGGTAAACTAATAAGAGAAAGCCGGGCTTTGATTGCTGTTTATCAATGCTGTCAGTTTTTAGCTGCTTTTCATCGGATGAATTAAACGCAACCCAGCCTGCCAGTTCACCACCAGCAGAAAAGCCCATTAAACCAATACGATTGGTATCTAAACTCCATGCAGCAGCCTGTTGCCTTACTATACGCATAGCCCGGCGGCCATCCTGTAATGCATGCTCTGGTTTGTATGGCGAATTTTCTTCCCTGAACAACCTGTATTTTAAAACAAAAGCTGTTACGCCAATACTATTAAAATATTCCGCTGCATCCTGCCCTTCAGCAGTAATTACCAGTTGATTGTGCCCACCACCGGGGCAAATAATTACCGCTGAACCATTAACCTTTTCTCTTGGAGGCAGATAAACTGTCAACGAGGGATTATGAATATTTTTTACCCACCAATCCTTCGCCTGCTCCGGTTCATTCTTCCGGTTTTCAAACCCGGGTGCGCCGCCAGCCCATAAATAAATCACCTGTTTTTTATCGTCCTGTTGTGACGGCACAGACTGGGCTGATAAAAAACAGGGCAATAACAGCGTTATAAAAATGAAATGATCTATTTTTTTCATGCGGGGTATGCTATAATGATTATTTTATAACTTCCTGGTAATAGCTGACCAGCCACCATCACTCTGTATAGTAACCGTCAATTTATCTTTAGCAGAGATATTCCTTACTATCAACAATAAACTCTTCTTCATTACTTTTATTTACATTCATTAGATATCAAAAACATCCTCTTACCCTTTAGCTTTACTTAAAAGAACCGCTATTACTTACAAATGCAATGTGTTTACTATCCGGGCTCCAGGATGGCGTATTGATAGTACCCTGCCCGCCATATAAATAAGCTATTACTTTTGGAGCGCCACCACCCGCAGGCATTAAACGCAGCATGACCCGTTTATAAAAAGGATGATCACCAGGGGCGACAGTCGGCTGAAAAGAAAGTATTACCATCCATTTGCCATCCGGTGAAATATGCGGAAACCAGTTATTGTTTTCATCAAAAGTAATTTGCTCCTGCCCGCTGCCATCAGGTTTCATTCGCCAGATCTGCATCGTACCACTTTGCGTAGCATTGTAATAAATATATTTCCCATCAGGGGAATACTCAGGCCCGTCTGCCAACCCGCTTTTATTAAAAGTTAATTGGACTTCAGGTCCGCCATTGATCGCTTTTTTATAAATATTATAGGCAGGACTATTACTTACCCGCTGTGCCGTATATACCACTTCTTTTCCGTTAGGGCTCCAGCCGTGTAAATAAGATGGTGTACTGTCCGTAATGATTTTAGGTTCACCACCAGTAATGGGTAAATAATAAACAGTAGAACCACCGCCAGCCATACCATCACGATGACTGCTGATGGCCAGCATTTTTCCATCAAAAGAAATAACATGGTCATTATTGTTTCTTTTGGCATTGCCTGTATTCAATAGTTCAGGTGTACCGCCTTCCACCGGGATGGTATAAATAGAACCACCCTGGTTGAATAATAATTTTTTCCCATCGGTCGTCCAGTTGGGGGCTTCAAACCTGCCTGAGTCCTGGTAAATTATTTTCCGGTTGCCATCAAACACATTCATGATCTCCATACGGCTTGATAAAATACCATCCCGGTATCCATTATAGGTGTCCGGTACCGTTTTCTCTATTCTTACATTCCATGCCATGCCTTCTTCCTGCACATCAGCATTATGACTGCAAACGAATAATCCTGCTAACGCCTGATCGGGCATATCAATCATATCTGTTCTCCCTATTTCCTGCAAGGGTTCGCCGGGATTGGCGATTCGCATAATGAATGTTTTGCCATTGCGTTCCAGTTGTATGATCTGTGCATTCTTTTTTATTGCAAATATTTCGTCCTGCGGGTCACGCATATAGGCGCCACGCAACCTTCTCCATTGAAGAACGGTTAATCCATCGCCATGCAGTACTGCGCTCATGTGCGCAGCATCATCCTGTTCAGATGCCCGGATCATCCAGCCAATTTTGCGATGAGGGTCTTTGCCCTCACCCAGCAGTTTTACATTAGCCGTTACAATAAAATCACCCTTGACTTTGCTGTAAGCATAATGAAATTCGTCACGGTTGAACCAGATATTATATCCACCTCCTTTAATAGTATAAGCCTGCATGTCTTTATCATACGATACTGCGCCTTTGACTTTGGGGTTACCAATGTCTGCATGGTTTTGAAAAATACCGGCATCGTTTGATTGTGCCATAGATAAAAAAGAGGTGAATAATAAAAGTATAAGCAATTGATACTTCATAGCAAGCTATTTTGATGATGAATATTTTTGCGCTAAGACACAAAGAATACACAAAGAATGTTTCCTGAGTGAGTTTAATGTCTTTGCAGGATATTTTACAATTCGTTTTTCTTTAATAACTCTACCGCATGGTTAGCGGCCCTGGCGGTCATTGCCATATACGTCAGTGATGGATTTTGTGTTGATGTTGACGTCATGCAAGCGCCATCGGTAACAAACACATTCGGACATTCATGCAACTGGTGCCATCCATTCAGCAACGATGTTTTAGGATCATGCCCCATCCGCACTCCCCCCATTTCATGAATATCAAGGCCAGGCGCCTGTTTACTGTCTGATGCCTTAATATCCGTAAAGCCCGCCTTTTCATACATCTCCGTATATTGTTCCATAAAATCTTTGATCATCTTTTCATCATTATCATCGTAGGCCACAGAAAAATTTATCAATGGCATACCCCATTCATCTTTTTTATCTTTATCCAGCTTCACATAATTGGTTTCCTTCGGGATAGTTTCTCCCATACAGGTAGAACCTACATTCCACGGGCCCATCGGGGCCGAAGTGTCCATTAGTTTATTTTTCAGTTCTTCGCCAAACAATCCCTGTCCACTTCCCCCGCCACCGAAACGATTTGCATTAAAGGTAGTAGCATAACCCCGCAGAAAATCGGTTTCCTGTTTATGTACATTCCTGAAACGGGGAATATAAGCTCCCGTCGCACGGCTGCCTTCTGTTTTAGAATCAAGCATACCTTCATACTTTGCGGTAATCCTCGCCCGGTAGTTATGAAAGGCAAAATATTTTCCCAGCAAGCCACTATCATTGCCCAAACCATTAGGAAAACGTTTGGATGTTGAATTCAACAAAATAAGATTCGTATTAATAGCGCCTGCATTGACAAAAATAACCGGGGCGAAATATTCTGTTGCTTCCTTCGTAATGGCATCAATGATGCGAACACCGGTTGCTTTACCCTTTACTTCGTCATAAATAATAGAATGAACGACAGCATGAGTACGCATGGTTAAATTACCGGTCTTCTGCGCCCAGGGTATGGTAGTTGAGTTAGCATTGAAGTATCCGCCAAACGGGCAACCGCGCTGGCATAAATTTCTTGCCTGGCATTGCGCCCTTCCCTGTTCTATATGTATGGGTTCCGGTTTTGTGATATGTGCGCAACGGGCATATATAACATGGCGATCTTTATAATTTTTTGAAACAATGTCTTTAAAATGATTCTCCACGCAGGTAAGATCCCAGGCCGGTAAAAATTCTCCATCGGGCAATGTTTCCACTCCGTCCTTGTTCCCGCTGATACCCGCAAACTTTTCTACATAACTATACCAGGGAGCAAGATCCTTATAGCGTATAGGCCAGTCCACAGCGAAACCATCACGGGCAGGCCCTTCAAAATCAAAATCGCTCCAGCGTTGTGTTTGCCTGGCCCACATAATACTTTTACCACCTACCTGGTAACCACGTATCCAGTCAAAGGGTTTTTCCTGCACATAAGGATGCTCATTATCCTTAACAAAAAAATGCATAGCATCTTCCTTAAATGCATAACAACGTGAGATCACCGGGTTGTCTTTCGCAATTTCATACGGCACCTGCCCACGGTGTTTAAATTCCCACGGCAGCATACTGGTAGTAGGATAATCTTTGATATGCTTTACATCACGGCCACGTTCCAGCAATAAAGTTTTCAGTCCTTTTTCACAAAACTCTTTGGCAGCCCATCCGCCACTCATACCACTGCCTATCACTATAGCATCGAAAGTATTTTTATTGTCTCCCATAATAGTTTAATTTCTTATCACGCATTTTTCACTGGTACACAACCTTTAAAATTGGGACCGGGTACCATTTTATATTTCCTTATATCTGTCATGTAATCTTTGGATGAGGTAAAACTTTGTACCGTGTAGCGTTTTACCGTTCCATAAAATTTCAGCGCATCTTCCGGTATATCCTGCTTCTTTTCCATTGATTGCAGCAGTTCATTTCTTTGTTGCGCAGAACATTTTACAAATGAACTGTTCCATTTCTTTTTACAGGCTTCTTCAAACAGTTTCATGCCTTCGGTAAATTTTTGCTGGTCTTCAGGACTGGCGCAGTCATCCACCATGGTCAGTACAAATTCATGGGCTTTCAGGTCTTTTGCTCCAATGAAATTTTTTGTTTTGGGAATAATGGTTTCAGTTAGTTCCGCCAGCATCTGCTCCTGCGAACCAGTAACCGAAATGTTTTTTAGCGCAATAGTACTTTTGTCTTCGTGCACACAGGAGGGTATTAAACGGGCCCCTGCGGAAATGATCACCACATTACGTATAGCGGTTCGTCTGTTCATATAGCTGTCCTTGTCTTGAATAATGAATATACCATAATCGGATGATGTTTATTATCACCCGGTTGCTTTTGGCTGACAGGGTGATACAAGAGGATAAAATAGTACCAGTTTAGAATTTCAGTTTGCCTAAATAATCCATATTCTCCTTCATACTTTCAAAAGGGGTGCTTGCATATTCCTCCTGCTCCACAAAAAAATATTTCATCCCGGATTGCTTGCTGTGTTTCAGCATTTGCACAATATCCAAACCACCTTTGCCAAATTCGGTGCTATGCTTTTTTTCCATATTCATATCCTTCAGATGCCAGAGAGGAAAACGACCTTCAAAATTCTTAAAGTAGTCTAAGGGATTTTTACCGGCAACAATCACCCATCCCAGGTCCAGCTCCATGTGTACAAGACCTGCGTCGGTATTGTTTAATAACACATCATACAATACCTGGCCCTTATCGCTTTCAAATTCGTACTCATGGTTATGATACCCGAATTTGAGGTTCAATTTTTTACAATCTTCCCCCGCTTTGTTAAATGTTTCAGCCACTTTTTTATAATTATCCGCCGTTTGTCCGCTGGTGGGCATGGTAGAACATATTACATACTCCTGCCCTGATTCAGCGGCTTCATTCATCGTTTGCTGCCACTTACTATCAATACGCACATGGCCGCTGCGGAGTGTCATTCCCAGGTCAGCGCAGGCTTGTTTCATTTCCTTCGGTGTTAATCCATAATAATGTCCTTTCTCGCTTCTGGCAGATTCAATCTGCTTAATACCCAGCGAAGCAATGCGTTGAAGCGTACCCCTTGCATCAGCCTGCATCTCTTTACGAAAAGTATATAACTGGACTCCTGTGTTCTTTACCTTTTTAGAGGAATCAATAAATGAAGGCAGAAGCATAGAACCTATAGCTAAAGCGCTGGTGTCTATTAAAAAATCGCGGCGTGTTGGCATAAATTAATCATTGATAATGGCAGGCAATTCTTTTATTTTATTAACTCTTCAGTATTTTTTCAATTCCACTTAATTCATCTGTTGAAAATTCCAGGTTATTCAAACAAGCCAGGTTATCATCTAACTGTGCTACCGAACTGGCGCCAATCAATACAGTTGTAATACGTTTATCCTTGAGCAACCAGGCCAATGCCATTTGGGCCAATGATTGGTTACGCTGTTTTGCTATTTCATTCAATCGCTTTATCTGTTGTAATCTTTCTTCCGTTATCTCTGAAACTTTTAAAAAACCGTGAGATTTGGCGGCTCTTGAATTTTCAGGTATCCCTTTCAAATATTTGTTTGTTAACATTCCCTGCGCCAATGGCGAAAAAGGGATACAGCCAACACCGTATTCTTCCAGCACATCCAGTAAATTCTTATCACCAGGTGAAGTGATCTCTTCCACCCATCTTTCAAACATGGAATATTTTGGCTGATGAATCAGGCAGGGCGTTCCCAGTTGTTTTAAAATTTCAATCGCCTTTTTCGCTTCCGGCGCTTTGTAGTTGGAAATGCCTGCATATAAAGCCCGGCCGCTTCTTACCGCTGTATCCAGTGCCATCATCGTTTCTTCTAATGGCGTATCGGGATCGGGACGGTGAGAATAAAAAATATCCACATACTCCAGTTGCATCCGCTTCAGGCTCTGATCAAGGCTTGATAGCAAATATTTACGGGATCCCCATTCACCATAAGGACCGGGCCACATATAATAACCCGCTTTGGAGGAAATGATCAGCTCATCGCGAAGATGGCCGGTGAAGTCCTGTTTGAGTATTTTTCCAAAATTTTCTTCTGCGCTGCCCGGGGCGGGGCCATAATTATTGGCGAGATCGAAATGAGTGATGCCACGGTCAAATGCACGGCGTATAATACTACGGCCATTTTCAAAATCATCTACCGAACCGAAATTGTGCCAGAGCCCCAGCGAAACAGCGGGGAGCAATACGCCACTCTTGCCACAACGATTATAGAGCATGCTGGTATACCTGTCTTCTGAAGGAGTGTAAATCATTTTATTTTTTTCTAAAGTTCAGTTGATTTGATGATTCAGCCAATACTTTTAATATTCTTTACCACTTCATCCGTTTCTTAATAAATGCAGTTAATTCACCCGCAATTAATTGGTGCTCTGCCAGATCAGGATGATGGTCACAACCATTATGAAATTGCTTTGAAAAAAAATAACTGGTTATCTTTTTATCACCATTCTTATTCCTATTTCTTACTATGGCTGTTAATGTCTTTTTCATAAAAGCGGCTAACGTGGAATCGGCCATGGGTCTGGTTAAACAAAGAAGTGGCGCGTTGGGAGAAGACCCTCTGAGTGGTTTGAGATAAGCGATCTAGTTATTGCTGAAAGTGGTTGAATCCTGTATGCCGTCATTTTGTCCTAACCACATCGTAACTACATCCGGTTGGTATTGATGAAAATCCCCGGCGATGGTATCATTGCGCATACTGATCTTGTCAAACACCGGCGGCATGATAATATTCATATTGCAGCAACTGTGCATAAGCCCGATACCGGATACAGCTGATAAGTGATATTGCGCATTTAAAGCCCTTGCTGTAACAACACCATAACTCATATAAGCATTATGCTGATCCTGCCATACGCCTGTGCCGCAGGGAATAACAGTAGCATCGCTGCCTGTGCCGCAGGTGATGGAGTTTCCGATGAATTCAATTTTCCTGGTAAGGGGATTTGAAAGCGGCAATAAATTCCCGCTGCATTGTAATCCTATAAATTCCAAATATCCGATATTGGCTTCCGTGTTCTTTACAAAGGAAACATTGTGAATGGCAACCTTTGATGATAAATAAGGAGTAACATTTATTGTATCGGTTGCAGATTTTGTTTGCAAACGATATGCTTTTCCATCAACTACCAGTTGATAGTAATTATGATTCTTGCCCCACAGCACTTCATCATTAATAATCAACCTGCAATCAGCTCCTGTGAACCGAATAGAGATTGTGACACCCGGTTGCCAGAAGCGGGGTAGTTTCGGATTACTGAAATCAATGCGGCCCATGTATTGAATAAAAGAATTGTCAGCAGGAAAGAATTGTAGCGAGACTCTTCTTTGCGCATTTAGTGGTTTACCCCAAAAGAGGACAACCAGCATAATGCTGAATAGAATTACCAAACGCTGAATAGTGCGACGCAACGAAAGCTGATAGCAGTAATGCAGCCAGGCCATAAATAATTTTATCACTTATACGTAAACTTTGCTTTCTTACTACCGATTATGATTTCAAACTCCCCGGGCTCCGTAACAGTTTTTAATTGCGCGTTGACAAATGCAAGATCATTTTTATCAATAGTGAATGTCACTTTCTTCATTTCCCCGGCTTTGAGGCTGATCTTTTGAAAAGCTCTTAATCTTTTCATAGATGGAGTAATACTTGCATACAGGTCACGGGAATATAACTCCACTGTATGCTTGCCATCACGGCTGCCAATATTTTTTACGGTAATACTTACAGTAAGTTTCGCAGTTCCTGTCAGCGTTGTATTGCTCAGCTGAAGATCGCCGTATTCAAACGTAGTGTAACTCAATCCGTGTCCAAACGCATAGAGCGGATCATAACCTGTACTGATATTATCATTGAACACTTCTCTTACTTCTTCCGTGGGTTTCCTGTCATACATGACAACCTCACCCGTGCTGCGGGGATAACTGAATGGCAATAAGCCATCGGGATTATAATCACCGAACAGCACATCAGCTATAGCCTCAGCGGTTTTCTTTCCGCTCCAGTAAGCCATCAGTATGCCTTTCATCGCCGGTTCGATACTCGTGATGAAACGTGGCCTTCCTTCCGTCAATACCTATATCACAGGTTTGCCTGTAGCAGCAGCGGCTTTGGCCAATGCAAGCTGTTCATCCGGTAAAGCCAGTTCGCGGGTATTGCCGGGGCTTTCAGCATAAGCGTTTTCTCCAAGACACAAAACAATGACATCAGCGCCGGCAGCGGCAGTTGTTAATTTAGCTGCATCATAATTCACAGGATCATCAAATCCTTTTACTGTTGTGGTAGTTACATTCCCTGCGCCCACTTTATCTGTAATAGTTTGTAAAATAGTTTTACTGTCAGCAGGATACCATTGTTCATCCTTTCCCTGCCAGGTATAACTCCAGCAACCGTTTAATGCACTGATGCTTTGTGCCGAGGGGCCCGCTACCAATACTTTTGTATTCTTTGATAAAGGCAAAGCATTATCCTTGTTCTTCAATAATGTCATGGCTTCATGCGCCGCATTCAATGCCAGTGTTTGATATTCCGATTTACCGAAATTAGCTTTTGCAGCGGCCTCCGGGTATGGATTATCAAATAAACCGAGTTTGTATTTCAATACTAATATTCTTTTTACTGCATCATCAATACGGCTCATGGGTACTTCCTTCAATTTCACCGCTTCTACCAGCAAATCATAAAAAGAAAAATCAGATGGCACCATGCTCATATCTATACCTGCATTGACAGCCATTACTACAGCCTGCCTGGGAGTAGAGGCTACATTATGCCTGTCATGCAGCCGTTTAATATCTTCCCAGTCGGTGACGATCACACCCTGGAATCCCAATTCTTTTCTTAATACATCTGTCAGCAAATACTTATCAGCATGAACCGGGATACCATTTATTTCACCGGAATTGATCATGATACTAGATGATCCCGCTTTTACCGCTTCGCGGAATTGCGGCAGGTAATATTCACGCAATTCTATTTCCGGTATATAGGCGGGTGTCCTGTCTTTACCGGTTCTAGGTCCCGAATACGCGAGATAATGCTTCATACAACTGGCTACCGCAGTCAGGCTTTTCAGACCATCTTCTTCATACGCTTTTATGACAGCGGCGCCCATTGTTTTACCAATATAAACATCTTCGCCATAGGTTTCAGGAAACCGGGACCACAATGGCTGGCGGCCAATATCCAATACCGGTGCAAAATTCCAGCGAACACCCGATGCCCTTAGTTCTTTGGCAGTTGTTTTAGCAGCCATGATTGCCAGCTCAGGGTTTCTTGAGGCAGCAATACCAATATTTTGCGGAAACAAAGTTGAATTGAGCGTATAAGTTTGCCCGTGCATTCCGTCAAGACCATAAATAACAGGAATTTTCTGTTTGGTATTTTTTGTTTCATCCTGTATCTGTGTGATAATGTTATGCCATTTATCAACAGTAAATGCATGAGCATTTACATTAAGTACAGAACCAACATGGTAATCAACCACGGCTTTTTTTAATGCGGCCGGGTCAATATTACCTTCCGTGTCGGCCCAGCCTCCTTTTGCAATGACTGCAATCGTCACCTGTGTCATTTGTCCTACTTTTTCTTCGAGGGTCATCTTTTTGAGAAGGGCATCCGCTTTTTGCTGATCCGTTTGTGCCGTTAACTGAACAGTATAACTGATAACCACGGACAGGAGGAGGAGTTTTTTCATAATAGCTGTATTGAATCGTTGATTGATGGTGATTTGCAATTCTATTGGATGTACACAGTTTTCATTATCAAAAATACCGGGATAAAGAAAAGCTTTTGTATGTGTTTATTAATTATTTTTTATCAACTGCCATTATTATTGCGCCCCATGCAGGCACTGTTACCCGTATGCCATTGGCGGTAACCGCTGAACGGGCTTTAAGTGTGCTGTAATTTTCAGGACCGCCTGCAACCAAAGACGGGCCATTTCCATTCACCAGTACTTTCCTGGAAAACTCACCATTGTCATTACTTCCTTCCAGATTGTACCAGTAAAAACGGTTGCCCTTATAGAAATTTTTCATTTTCACTTCTACATTCGCCGGCGTTGCTGAAGCATTCACCAATGTGACATTTACCTGCCCGGAAGAGTAAGTGGATGAATAGGCTTTAATAGCAGCGCTGCCGGTTACCGTATTATTTACCAACCTGTCGCCTAACATTTTTTGAAAATAATACATATAATAAAAGCTTGGTCTTGGCGTCCATTTGCTGATTCCCGGCTCATCTCCAGGACTGAAAAGTCCGTGGTCATTCCCGTTTGACCACCCGTTCAGCAAATCCCAGCGGGCAGCCATACCATACTTATTTTTTAATGCCTCTCCCATTACCAATACAGCAAAAACCCCGCTGACGTTGGACACCTGTTGTTTTGAATCTTTCGCCCACATATTCCATTCATCCATCGCAATGGGTTTTACCGTAGCGCCATTTGCCTGCAAAGTCTGGGTTACATAATTGATCATCGTGCCGGGAACAGATAAAGCTGATGACAAAACCACGGAAGCATTTGAGTTCTGATCGTACGGGGTAAAATAATTATGCACTACGTAAAAATCAGCTTTATTGTTGATGCCTGTCATCATACCTGTATTCCATGTTTTGATTGTGTTGGTTTGCCAGGGTTCAGGGGTAGGCCCCTCTACCGTAACCGCTCCAATATTAATTTGTTTACCGATTTCTGTTGCTGCTTTTTTCATTGAATCTGCAAATACTTTAAAATGCTGTGCATATAAAGCGCCGGTTAAAAATTCGGGCTGCCCATCCTGGTTTAAAGATGGGTCAATGCGATAACCCCATTCCCAATTACCATAGTTCTCGTTACCAATTTCCCATAATTGAGTGCGGCCATTATCGTAGCGCACCCAGTCAGCGGCAAGATGGGCTGCGGCTGCCACAGGGTTGGCACTTGTTCCATACCTTGCATAACCATAATTGATGGTAATAATTCCCTTATTATTGGTTTGCTGCAACATTGTGTAATAATTATCTAATGAGCATTGCCAGTTATAATTTGTTCTGCCATAATTATATCCCGGTTCTTTCTTAATACCATTCTCATCGGTTATCATAGCGGGTGCGTCCGGCGGATTAACCCCCTGTTGTGCATTCCAAAAATATACATCGCTGCTACTGCCGCCCGGAAAACGGATGATATGCGGATGCAGGTTAGTAACAGGATCTATAAACTTTGGGTCACCGGCTACCGGGCCCATCCACCAAACCGCATTATGGCCGAATTCAGATAGTGGTATTTTGGTAATGATAGAGGTAGCATCAACGGTTACAGTAATTCCTGCACTTGCAGGGATGTCTGCAGCATCATAAGCAGGTGGCATAAATGGTTTCGCTTGCCAGTCATCTAAAAAAAATCCGATAGTATTTGCGATAGGGGGATCTACACCTGGTACAATCGTTGTATCTCCGGGTACGGGAGGAGGCGGTGGCGGAGCGGGTGGTATTTCGCCACCATTATTTTTTTTACAACTTAAAGCAATAGTAATTACCAATAACCCTGCAAAACATTTTATTACAATATTTTTCATCTCACTGTTATTTTTTGCTTAAACGCGATTATAAATTTCCATACAGGCCCTGGCATTATGATAAGGACATTTCCAAAAACCGGCTTTTTCTTTCTGCATCAAAGAATAATCGGCATGAACACCCCAGAACCATTCTCCCTTGTTATTATCTTTTATATATTTCTTTACAAATTCCCAGCTATTGAGGGAGTAATGTAAATATTTTTCGTTCCCTGTCAACTGGTAAGTATTCAAAAAACCAATCATCGCTTCCGCCTGCGGCCATGAATGTTTTTCTTTTATCAAATGATCTTTGCCAGGATCGTACTCATACCAGAGGCCACCGTCGTTGTCTAATCCTTCCGCAGCCGCGTCAGCGATCCTGGTACTTAGTTCTTTGAAACGGCTTATGTAATTTGCATTCCCCGACACTTCAGCACATTGTAATAAAAGCCATGCTGCTTCAATATCATGGCCATAAGAAACCAGCGATGATTTTACATTCCAGTACTCATCCATAAATAAATGAAGGTGATAAGTATGCGGATCTATAAAGTTTTGCTCAAAAACATCCAGCAGGTGTTTGATGCTTTCCAGCAGCTTTTTATCCGGCCAGGCGGAATACAGGTTGGCATACGCTTCAATAATATGCAAATGTGTATTCATGGTCTTTTTTTCATTATCATCCTTTTCACTCAGCCGGAGATCGTCTATCAGTTTCCATCCCTGTGTGAAAGCTTCGAGATAGCCTCCGTTCTTTTTATCGAAACTATTTTTTTCAATATGATCAAAAAGATCTTTTGCCAGGTGCAGCGCAATTTTTTCACCTGACCCTTTATAATACTCTGTCAACCCATAGATGCAAAACGCAAGACCGTATATTTGTTTTCTTCCATCCAGCATTGTTCCTTTGCTGTCCACCGACCAGTAAACGCCGCCATATCGCCGGTCAATAAAATGATCCACGATATATTTATACGCTCTTGAAGCAACGGCAAGATAGGATGGTTGCTTATCCCTGGTATAGGCCGCCGAAAATGTCCACAGAATGCGGCTGGTCATTACTACGCCTTTTGGGGCAGCGGGGTTAGCTATATTATCATTATCAAGACTGGCTAAAAAACCGCCGTTCTTATCATCCATTGTATTCTTCATCCAGAAATCCAGGATGGAAGACAGTTCACCGGATAATTCCCGGCTATATGCAGCGACAACAGGAGTAGTATCAGTTGCAGTCATTTATTTTGATTGCTTATTGGCAGGTGATGAAAGTATTGCCTGCAATAATGTATCAGACTGGTTTTTCTCAATGACCTGGTTCAGGGTCCTGACAGTCTCTGCTGAACTAAAACCATCCGCAGGAGTATTCATTACATAATCCACTAACTGATCAACGGTTGAAGTAGCTACATGTAACCGTGTATCTGAAGATGCATAATATATATATACAAAGCCATTATCGTCCAGTATCCACCCATTGCTGAATAACACATTGGATACATCGCCAATTCTTTCGTCGCCTTCCGGCGCCATGAAATAGCCGGCAGGTTTATAGGTTACTTTAGTAACATCGTGCAGATCGGTCATGAACATATATAATACATAACGTAAACCTGCAGCCGTATTTCTTACCCCATGAGCCAGGTGAAGCCAGCCATGCTTTGTTTTAAGGGGTGCGGGTCCCAGGCCATTCTTGGCTTCATATACAGTATGATATTCTTTCGGATCAATGACGATCTCCTTATCTATTACCGCATTTTCCATAGAATTACTTAATCCAAAACCGATACCACCACCACTGCCTGCATTGATGAAACCATCCTGCGGCCTTGTATAGAAAGCATATTTACCATCTACAAATTCAGGATGCAACACTACATTTCGCTGCTGGGGCGAAGGAGTAACGAGATCAGGCAACCGTTCCCATTGTACCATATCTCTTGTACGGGCTATACCACATTGCGCGATAGCGGCTGACTGATCAGACGCAGGGGCCTGGGTATCCCTTCGTTCTGTACAAAATAAGCCATATATCCAGCCATCTTCATGCAATACTACCCGCATATCGTAAATATTAGTATCAGGGTTACCTGTTTCGGGCATAGTAAGGGGGTAATCCCAGAAACGAAAATTATCAACGCCATTCGGGCTTTCAGCTACGGCAAAAAAAGATTTGCGGTCTGATGCTTCTACTCTTGCTATCAGCAGGTATTTATCATTCCATTTAATGGCTCCGGCGTTTAACACACCATTGATCCCAAAACGTTCCATTAATAAAGGATTGGTAGCCTTATTCAAATCATACCTCCAGAATAAAGGTGCATGCTGCGCTGTCAATACAGGATGATGATAGCGGTCAAATATCCCATTGCCAGTTTCTGCTTTCTGATTGGACTGGCTGAGCAGCAACTCCTGCTTTTTTTCCAATACAGTTAACCGGTTAAAAAAATCTCCGCTCATAAATGATCCGTTTTTAATTTTCCAATTTATTCCACCATGTTCTTTTTAATATCAAAACAATTATCACCAGGATAAGTAGTGTTACCAGTAAGGGCAGTTTCATCCACAGTACGATATACATAGGCAATAAGGTAAGGCAGCATTGCCCGAGGATACCCAGTACTACATTGAACATATCGAGTTTAAACCGCCTGTTTGGTTCAAATGAAGGATCTTCCGCCATTACCAGTTCCTGTACCGGTTTCCAAAAACCCCAGGGTCTTACATTTTTATAAAATGATTTCAGGACATTCATATCTGTTGGTGGCGAAGCATACGTACCAATAAGACAACCCGCCAGCGATAAAACAAATAATACCGGCCACCAGTACAGGGGCAGGGCTTCCCTGATATAACCTTGCGCAATTCCCCATTCGATCGCGTATGGCATTGCCAAAGCGCCGATTATACCCACGGCCATTCCCCAGAAGAATCCATTGGCATTAAAGCGCCACCAATACCATTTAAAACAATTGGCCGCCACATAGCCGCCGTACAATCCACCGACGATCCATTGTAAAATTTCATTTACATCATTGGCCAGAAAACCGAAGAATATGCCCACCGCTACCACTACTATACCCACGATATAATTCATCGAAATGACTTTCCTCGTGCTGGCAGCGGGGTTGATATACTTAAGATAAATGTCGTTGATAATATATGCCTGCGCCGCATTCAATGTTCCGCTGAATGTACCCATGAATGCCCCAAGCAGCCCTGTAAGCACCAGCCCTAATACACCTATTGGTAAAAAAGTATTGATCGTTGCCGGCAATACCCGTTCAAAATCAGTAACGCCATCCGGGCCTTTCAGGTAAAGCTGGTTATAATATAATAAAGCCAGCACGGTCAACCCGATAATCATTGAATAACGGACAGGCAATAAAATAATGCTGACAAATCCTGTCATCTTACTTGCCTCCTTCGGACTGCGTGTACTCAATACTTTTTGCATATCATAGTTAGGTGCTGGTCCTGCCAGGGAAGCAAACACCCCTTTTAATAACATCATCATAAAAAAAGCGCCGAACAAACTGAATCCGTCAGAGGCGATCTTTTTATTGGCGTCTGCAGCTATCGCTGTCCAGTCAAGGTTAAGTTTCCAGCTAAAGAACGGATCATTCCAGCCTTTGGGTACATTAAGTGCTTGTCCCTGTAAATGCTGCATGGCTATTACCGCAATAGCGATACAGGCCACAGTCATGATCATATATTTTATCACATCCCCGGTTACTATACTATGCATACCGCCGATAATGGAATAAAACATGGCAAACAGCGTGAACACAATACCATAAAAATGAGGTACATATTTTTCTGAAAGGGCGAAGGGTACATATTCTTTTACCACATCCCAGGGAATAAACACCTGTATAAATTTTCCCAGGCCTACAAAGCCATACGCTAAAAATCCAAGGCAACTGATCAGGGCAAATGCGATAACAATTATATGTGACCCGGTCACACCTTGTCCTTTTAATCCAAATCTTGTCTGCAGCCATTCCGCCCCTGTATTAGCATTACTGCGACGTAACCACTTACTCAAAAACATCATCATGAATACCTGGTTAAATACAGGCCATAACCAGGGTATCCATATACTTTTTAACCCATACACAAAGCAAAGGGCTACCATCCACATGGTGCCGCTGATATCAAACATATCGCTGGCATCGCTTAAACCCAGTTTATACCAGGGCAGGCTTTTACTTCCCAGCAGATAACTCTCCTTATTTACCCTCGCTTTTTTTCTATAGTACCAGCCTACCAATACCATCGTTATAAGGTATATAAGTACGATACTGATATCTATCGGGCTTAATCTCATCTGCTGATTTTAATTTCCATTTCCGTATGTGGCGCTTCTTTGATTTAAAAGTGGTTGCAGGAAGAAGAATCAACCCGCAACCTTAGTTCTAACGATTGCTGCTTGTTAAACGATCATTGATAGAGTTTTTCATCATTTACATCTTTTTCAAAAAGCATTTTACCAGACTGATAGAACTTCACAAAATCGGCAACAGTCATGTGGCCTTTATAAGGAACATAATACTCAAACTGGCCACCAGGTTTTTGGCCCGCATTCCGCCATCCTAATACATACGATATTTTATGCGCTGAAAGAACTTTCAAAAATGTACCGGTCCACCAGGTACTATCGGAAAGGTTGCCACCGAATTCTGTCAGCGCCGGAATCTTATTTTTTTCTGTAGCTATATCTTCCAGTGCTGAAAGCATTTTATCTATATCAGCAATAAATTTATCATTAGGGCTGTTTCGCTGATAAATATCAAAACCAATTACATCTACCCATTCATCACCCGGATATTTTTGCAGGTATTCTTCCTTTGATGAAAAACGGTCTGTATTATATGCATATAAAAGATGGTGAAGCTTTTTTTCATTCCGGAGATAATTTACTGTAAACTGCCAGAGTTTTTTGTACTCATCGGGTGTACAGTTTTTACCGCCCCACCAAAACCAGCTCCCGTTTAATTCATGATAAGGCCGGAAAATAACCGGTATAAATTCGCCGCGGCTTCCTTTCAAACTGTTCATAAAAACAGCGATTTTATCAAGCCAGGTTTTGAAAAAATCATGTTTGCCGCCCCCGGGTAAGATGGAAGCAACTGTTCCTTCAGCAGGATCCCATGCTGTTTTTCCTGTTAGCGGGTTATTGAGATGCCAGCTGATTGTTATCACACCTCCCCTGTCGTAGCCCTGCCGGATCAGTTGTTTCATTTTATCAAAAGGAACAGAATCCAGGTTGACGGTCTTATCCAGTTCTATATCTCCCAATTCCCACCCATATACTGCAGGATAGTCGCCGGTTACATCTTTGATATCACTTCTTCCTTCCTGGTATTTCCATCCAACACCATAAGCCAGGTCATCCTGGTGACCAAACATTATTCCTTTGCTCAATTGCTTTTTTAAATTACGATACAGGTTAACTGTTTCTTTGGTTGCACTTCTGTCAGAGGGTAACTCCTGTACGCCAACCTGCCTGCGCTGTACAAATGTTTGCACAGTGTTTATATTCATTGCAAAAACAAAAGGAAAAAGAACTGCTATTTTATTCACATACTTCATCAATAAATACAAAACCCGGGGTTGAATCCAGCGTTAAAAAAAATGGTTCATTATCAAGATTGAAATGAACCAGTTCATAAATGATCACTGCTTATGAGAAAAAATTTCAGTTTATTCAATCTCCCGTCGTCCACATACAAAATAATTTAGTACCCGGTTTAATAAATGCCGAGGTTATCTACATAAATGGTAAAATCTACAGCACCGGCACCGTTATATTTTTTTATATATAAAAATCCTAATGTAGACACAGAAGAGATTTGACTTAAAGGAATCGTAAAATTGGTCCATTGACCTTCAACAATAGCTATTGTTTTACCATCCGTCTCATTAAATCCTATGTTTACGTTTTGACCACTGCTGCCGGCACCCCCATAAATAGCAACTTTCAAAGATGTATATCCCCCCAAAGGAATATTAGCGCCGCCTAATTGCAGCGGAACACCCCAATCGCCAACGTAACTAATCCTGCATGATTTAGAACCGGATTGCACAGGTGATGTATTATCTAAATCTTTTGTTCCGCCCCATCCACCGCCAATCCAACCATTCCACGCAGAAGTAATAGCATCATCATAAAGTATTATTGGCGGAACAGAGGAACCAACAATTGCCAGGTCATTAGCGGACTTAACAGAAAGGGTAGAATTTTTCACATTCAACGTAAGCTTGCCGGTTACTGAACCTGCAGGCACTGCTACAACAAGCTGTGTTGCTGATTGACTGACAAAGGTGGTAACTGCAATTGGTACGCCTATAAATGCCGCAGAAGACACTAAATCAAGATTGGTACCGGTAATGGTAAGATTAGCTAATGGATCAACCGGGTTTGGTGTCATAGCAGTAATAGCAGGTAATACTACATCTAAATCTGCTGTTGATACAGTCTGTACTCCCGATGCTGCTTCCAGTGTTACTTTACCTTTTGTTGTGCTTGCCGGTACTTTAACTACAAGTTGCGTAGCCGTTTGACTAACAAAACTCGTAACGGCAGCCGAAACGCTTGTGAACATTATTTTTTTCACCAGGTCCAGGTTAGTACCTGTAATTGTCAGATCTGTCCCGTGTTTTGCCGGGTTCGGAGAAAAAGAAGTAGTAACAGGCAAAGTAACTTTTAATGTATCGGTAGTCTGTACTTTATCTGCATCAGTTCCTTCATAAGAAAGAACTAACGGACCTGTTTCAGCATCAGCCGGCACTGTAACTACCAGTTGAGTAATTGTTCTGCTGACAAAGGTTGTAACAACCCTATCCCTGGCAAAAGTTACACTGTTTACCCAATTGAGATAATTACCGGCAATAGTAATGTTCTCACCGGGCCGGGCTTGTGCTGTAATAGACGTAACTGTACTTGCCACATTCAAGTTCAGGTGTGTCTTTGTCACGATATCACCATCCGGGGTTTTCAATGTGACAAAACCTTTCTCTGCGGCCGCCGGAACAATCAGCAGGATAAGTTCTGATGTGTGAGTCTTGAAATCCGCTTTCTCAATTGTTGCCGCTGCAGTACCTGTAAACTGGATAGCTGTAACCTTGTTAAGATTATTGCCAAAAAAACGCAGCGTATCACCGTGCTTTGCACCGGTAGGGCCAAAGCTTAGCAATACTACTTTGCCGGAATTTACATTATTATTGTCCTTATTACAGGAACTTATCACGCCGATTGACAATATAAAGCATGTGAATGCTATCAATGGGCTGTTAGATGTTTTAATCATCGTTATAGTTTAAATACTTTACGTAATGTTTAATCAAGAACCTTTGGAACCACCCTGAAATTATCAAAGGCAATGTCTGCATCCCAGTCGCCGGGGGCATGACCTAAAAGTAACCGGGTCCAATAGCCACTAGGATTTACCGTGGGTTTTACCCTATAGGTTGCAAACACCTCTTCTAATGGAATGACCACAGTTTGCCATTTGCCTTTTGTGTCATAAGGAGGATTCCATTTATATGCATCATTATCTTCAGCATTCAGGGCAAAATTTATTTTGACCACATTTGTATTGTAAGGTTTGAGTGTATTTACTTCAAACTTCAGATAGTAATCCTCAGGTTTTAAAATTGCCGCATCAGGTATGTTTCTGCTGTGAACAGGCATAGCAGATGCAGGACCACCGGCTAATTCATTCCAGCTCCATGAGCCTAGTTGCTTTGTGAAACGAATATAATTTCCGCTGATCTTGGGAGGATCGGTGGGTCCGGGAGTACTTACAACATAAGATGAATTCCACCAGCCTTCGTATGGATCACTGTTTAGAAAATGATTCCTGTCGTCCCTGAACCAGAAGTTGGATTTCGTTTCGCCAAAATTTGTTTTCACGATAACAGGGCCAACTTGTGCGCCCGCAGGTATCCTGACTTCAATCTCCTGATCTTTTAGCGATACTATTTCACCAACTACACCACCTGTAAATGTAACTGTGAGTGGTGCATAGAAGTAATTACCCCGTATAGTAGCAACCTCACCGTCATTTACAAATTCAGAAAGCATGTTGTTGACGACGGGTTTACTGATCTGTACCTGGAAATCATACAATAATGTTTTGCCGTTTTTAAAAACAATCTTCAGTTTGTTGTCAATAGCCAATGGAATTTGGGAAGGAACATTGACAATGATGGTTGTATTGGTAATATACGTAGGATTCAGGTTTGCTTTCTGGTCGTTAAACCACATTTCTACAGCCCCGCCTAAATTTTCACCCATAATGGCAATCAGTTTTCCCTGTGCGGCTCCTATTAAAAGAGAGTCGGAAGAAACAGGATTGGTGACCCTTACATACGTAATTCTTGGTTCCCCGCCACCACTGGTTGACTCTTTATCCTTATTACAGGATGTGACGATACTTCCCAATACAAATGCCATGGTAAATAACAGTATCAGTTTATTTATATTTTTCATTTGAACCTAATTTTATTAATACTATAAAAAATTGCTTATGGAAATTCAACAGCATCCCTGTTTAAGTTTGGCGCCAAACTGATTTCCGCTGATGGTATAGGCAGGCGGAAGTTGCCGGAGTTAGCGTTAATTTGTCTTTCAGTCGTATGCCAGGTTGTTTTCTTGAAAGTCCATTCCGTTGGATTGGGGAAAGCATCTGTTCTTATATTATAAAAACCCCTGTCCTGGCTATTGAGGATTTGATAGGCTTTTTGCGGATTGTAATAATGAAGGCTTACAAAATCGTACCATGCCAGGCTTTCAAACGCAAACTCAAGTATTCTTTCTTTAAATACATGATCAAACGTCAGAGGTGTAGGCGCACCTGATACAGGATCGGTTAATTGGCGTGCTGCCAATCCTGACCGGGTACGTACTTTGTTGTAGTACTCCAATGCAGTAGCGTCTGTGGTAGAAGTATTATTGCCAATAACAGCTTCCACATAGATTAAATAAATTTCTGCCAAACGCATCATGTAAGTGTTATTAGGATAAGTTTGTTGCTGCGCCCCGCCTACATCCTCGGATTTTCCAACCACATATTTTTTGATATAGGCAAAATCGGGATCACTGCCTGTGTTCGGCACAATCAACTTTTGTTTGCCTGCAGGGTTTACAGCTATCGGAACTGTTTGTGTGATTTCGGGATAGCTGGCGCCTGGGAGCATAAAGGTTGCTTTTAACCGTGTATCAATCGTACGGCCTTTCAGCATGGTATCACCGGAAGCCTGAATTCCTTCGTATTGTGACAACATCCACCAGCTTGCACTCTTGTCGCCTCCCCAGCCATCACCATTCGCAATGTCGGGACTGAAATTGAGATAAGCGGGCATACTGTTTTGAACTCCCCATACTCCGGGTTGATACACCCATTGTAATTCGAAAAGGGATTCTTTGTTGTTATCGTAAGGAAACTTAAACAGGTTCTCATAGCTTGACAATAATTGAGCGCCGCTACTGTTGATGACTCTTTGTGCGAAATATTTGGCACTATCCAAAAATTCCTGTTTCCTGGCATTTATACCAGTAGCTTCTACCCCGGCTCTTGTCAAATAAAACCTGGCCAGCATACCTTCTGCAGACCATTTCGTTATCCTGCCCGGTTGAGCAGCAGTTTCGGGAAGATCATTTGCCACGGCACGCATTTCACGGGTAATAAAACGCCAGATGCTGGGTATTGTGTTTTTCCTGAGCGTTGTATCTTTTAAGTAATCAAGATTATTAGTAATAACCGGTACTTCACCCCAGTTCATTACAAGGTAACGGTAAGCCAGGGCTCTCATAAACCTGGCTTCAGCAATGGCCATTTTTTTTACTGATGGACTAACACCTGCACCCGCATACGTATTAATGTTGACGATCGCCATATTGGATTGCGCAACAACATTAAAGAAAGCACGCCATGAAGAATTGTTTTCACCGTTTTCAGCAGTGGTATTAAACAATACATTGCCCCTGTCATTCCATGCAGAATATGCCGTTCCTGCCCTGAAATCCCCAAGATTGTAATAGGCCTTGTCATTATAATCAAACCAGACACGGTTGTATAAGGATGCTGTACCGGCCAATACCTGCTCGTCTGTTTTATAAAAGTTGGCGTCAACGATAGCGTCCGTTGGGGGCTTTTCCAAAAAATTTTTCTTACAACTTGCAAGAATCATGATTGGAATAACCAGTCCAACCAAATATTTTGTATAATGTATTTTATTCATTTTTTACTTCTTTAAAAGTTTACATTCAAGCTAAAAGTATAGATAGGAGTCAAAGGATAACGACCATAATCCAGTCCTATCGCCTGGTTGAAGTTGGATGCATCTCTGCCAACATACGCTCCCACTTCCGGATCGAAGCCGGAATACCCGGTAATAGTAAAAAGGTTCTGGGCGCCCACGGTAGCACGAACTCCCCTGATTATTTTTTGCTTCCCGATCAAAGACTGTGGCAGGTTATAACCTAAAGTAACATTCTTCAACCTGAGATAGGAACCATCCTCTACGTATTTATCAGTTATACGTGCATATGTTCCGTTTACATCCGCACCGGTAATGATTCTTGGAACATTTGTCCCCGGGTTCAACAAATATGTTTTGCCGCTTCCATCTGTCGCTACTTTTGCATAATCCATAGCGCTGAGCATCATGTTACGGCCAAGGTTAATGTTATTCGGATTGGAGTTTTCCCATGCAATAAAGTTGTATATATCGTTTCCATAAGTACCTGTAACGAGGATATTCAGATCAAATCCTTTATAGCTGAATGTATTGGTAAAACCACCGAATAATTTAGGCCATGGATTGCCGATATATGTTTTGTCATTCACATCAATTATATCATCCCCATTGATATCCCTGTACTTTACATCTCCTACCCAAATACCACCGCTTGCCTGTGTTGGGCGCCTTGCGCCGTTGTTGTCAACAGGCACAGCGCTATTATTGATCTCCTCAACTGATTGGAAAAGTCCATCCTGGATATAGCCTCTGAACAACCATGGCTGAAGGCCAATAGCAGAACGTTGTGTCCAGGGATCCTGCTGGTTGAGCCACCATGAACTTCGTTCAAAAAATGCAGCATCAGAATTCAACTCCTGGATAACACTTTTGAAATGTGAAAAATTCAGGTTCGATTCCCAGCGGAAGTTTTTCTTAATGATATTTGTTGTATTCAGACTAAAGCTCCAACCATTTGTTTTAAGATCACCGGCATTTACCATAGGTGGTTGTATGGAAGCTGTACCTGCTGTTCCCATATACCAGGGCAGGCTTGCAGGCATGATCAGGCTGTTGGTATGCTTTACATAATAATCAAACTCCAATGTAACTCTGTTCTTCAGCAAACCAAGGTTCAATCCCACATTGTCTGTTCTTGTTTCTTCCCATTGAAAGCCCGGATTGGGATAAGCGCCCGTTAAAAAACCAGTACCCCATGGTGTTGCTCCCGCAGAAAGTGCGGAATAAATGGCTGACTTGCTCCATCCCGGGTTCCCGGTAAGACCTGTTTCCAATCTCAGTTTTAAATCACTAATGAATGGAATATTGAAAAATTTCTCCTGGCTTGCTCTCCACGCTGCAGACACGGAAGGAAATGTTCCCCATCTTTTATCACTACCAAAATATACAGAACCATCCCTGCGTACAGTAGCTGTTAAAATATAACGGTTGTCATAATTGTAATTGAATCTCCCAAGATAGGATTCCATTCCCCAATCATCAGAGCCACCAGAATTGGTAGCTGTGGTGGAATTACCAGCATTCAGATCAAAAATATCATTTGTAAGGAATCCCGTTCTTGTACCACTAACATTTTTCCAGTTTGACGCCTGTGATTCATGGCTTGCCATTAATCCAAAATTGTGTTTTTTGATCTGCGTTGTGTATTCTATTAATTGATTCCAGTTCCAGTAAGTACTTTGACTGGTACCATTTGATAAAGAAGCAGTAGGGTTAATCGCCCAGCCTATTGAATAAGTGGGCTGATAATAGGTGGAACTGCCAAAACCTAAAGTGGTATTAAACGAAGTTCTGACAACAAGGCCTTTTGCTACATTTAATCCAAGATTTAAACCCCCTAAAAATTGTTTTCGGGTATTAGTATTAGTAACCAATTGGGCAATTGCTATCGGATTTACGGGTGAAAACTGGTGTGCCGGGTTAGTCACATCACCTCCGCCCCATGTACCGTTTATGTTTTTTACCGGTACTTCAGGGCTTAACTGAATTGCGCGGATAATAACATTTTCCTGGCTGGAAGTTAACTTCTCATTTGTTTGATTAAAACTCAGGTTGGCGCCAATGGTTATCCATTCTCTTGGTTTGTTATCAAGGTTCATTCTGAAACCATAACGTTTAAAGCCGGAGCCTTCCGCAACACCTTGCTGGTCTAAATATTCACCAGACATATAATAGGTAGTATTGTTGTTTCCCCCGGACAAACTGAGCTGGTGTTTTTGCATGGCCGCATTGTTGAACAACTCATCCTGCCAGTCTGTACCAGGGCCTAAGATGGAAGGGTCCAGTAATTCTTCCCGGACAGTTCCGCCTGCTATAGCTTTGTATTCTATTTGCATTTGCGCATACTGGGGCAAGGTCATTACTTTTACACGCTTCGGTGGTGTTTGAATATTGTACTGAGCGTTATAGTTGATTTTGATATCCCCGTTTTTACCGCGTTTGGTGGTGATCAGGATAACACCGTTGGTTGCGCGGGAACCATAAATGGCAGTGGCGGAAGGCCCTTGAAGTATCTGTATGTCCTCAATGTCATTTGGGTTTAAACCCGACAGCGGATTTGAAGAGTTTGCCGTACCGCCGCCATAGAGTTGCACACCATCAATTACATATAAAGGCTCTGTGTTTCCATTAATAGAGCTGATACCACGGATGGCTACTGAAATACCACCACCGGGCTGACCTGAATTTTGTGTAATATATACACCTGCCGCCCTACCCTGGATAGCCTGTTCAATAGTAGTATTAACTGTTTTCTCAATATCCTTTGAGGATACAGTGGTTTGGGCACTTGTCAGGTTTACACGCCTGGATTTACCATAACCGACCACAACTACCTCGCTTAATTTTGTATCAGCAACATTCATAGTGCCTGTAACATTTGACCTTCCTTCTATAGAAATCTCCAGGTCATTAGCGCCAACATAAGAAACAATGAGTTTAGTGGTACTGGGAGATACTGAAATTTTAAAGATGCCATTAATATCAGTCGTAGTGGCCTTTTTTTCTCCTATAGCAGTAACAGTAGCACCCATAAGAGGAACCCCGTTCTGGTCGGAAATAATACCACTAATTGTTTTGTTTTGAGCAAAAAGGACAGAGGAATACAGCACCAACGCAATGACCATTGCGATCGCCCTGGGGAATCGTTTCTTTCTCATATAGCAAGTATATTTTAGTAAAAGTAATTTCTTTCACCAACTGCTAACTAATACTATTTTATCAGTTCATAATGCTTTATAGCCCGTGCTTTATTAAAAAAATTCACAATATCTTTATCATAAACTGTGTAACAGAACATATAATTGCATTTCCTTCTTCTTTTTATTAATACTATTTTATCTTATTTTACATAACTTTATTTTAATTAATACTTGCCATGCAAACAAATATTTTAAGGGAGATCACTCCACTGACCAGCAGTGACTGTTTTACCATATTTACCCGCGTAAAATCAGAGTTTGATTTTCCCTTACATTGCCATGAAGAGCTGGAATTAAATTTTATTTTAAATGCCAAAGGCGCTAAAAGAGTAGTAGGTGATCACATAGCTGAAATTGATGATGTTGAACTGGTACTTGTTGGCTCCAATCTTCCGCATGTATGGCAAACGCATAAATGTAAAAGCAATGAAATACGTGAGGTCACTATTCAATTTCATAAAGACCTGTTTGATGATAAATTTTTACGCCGGAACCAGCTAAGCTTCATTCGTAATATGCTGGAAAGGTCAGCACGGGGAATTATATTTTCAAAGCCAACCATTGAACAAATAACTCCGCGCCTGATAGCGTTGAATCAAAAACAGGGATTTGATTCTGTATTGGAACTGCTTTCCATTCTACACGACCTTTCTGTTTCCCGTAATATGCATACACTGTCAGATGCCCCTTTTAATAATGTTGAATTTTCGTATAACAGCCGCCGTATTGGAAAAGCAGTTGATTATATGAACCAGAATTTTCAAAAAACCATTACGCTGACAGAAGTAGCCAGGCTGGCGAATATGACAGATGTATCATTCAGCCGTTTTTTTAAAACAAGAACGGGTATCACTTTCATGGACAGCCTCTTGGAAATGCGGCTGGGCCACGCATCCCGTTTGCTGATTGATACTACGCAATCTGTTTCCGAGGTAGCTTATAATTGCGGGTTTAATAATATTTCCAACTTCAACAGGCTGTTTAAAAAGAAAAAAGGTTGTACACCAAAAGAGTTCAGGGAGAACTACAGCTATGGCAACAGGGTGTTTATATAATAATTTTACATTGGCTTTTGCTGACCATTACCGCTTCATTTTATTTTACCTTGTATAAAAATAATACCAGCCGGGTAATTCCGGGTCTGCTGGTATTTATTAACCGCAATTACCTGTTTACTTTTTTATAAACTGTTTTGCTACCGTGTTACCATCCGGCAGTACTACCTGCAGGATATAGGTTCCTGTATTCAGGATATTTACATCCAGTGTTTTTGTAAATACCACCTGGGTTTTGTCAGCCGTCTCGTCCATCACTAATCTCCTGGTTGCATCATATACTGAAATTTTCAGCAGCCCATTCGCAGCATCAAAATACTGAATCGTAAGGTTACCCGAAGCGGGATTAGGATAAATATTCAGGAAGATGCTATTACCGCTATTATTCCTGACCGTAACTTTTATAATAGCTGTTGAAGATGCTCCATCATTATCTGTAACTTTTAATGAGAACATGTACTCGCCTGTCGTTAACCCGGTTATTGATGAAGCCGCTGAAAACCTGTTTCCTATTATTGCCGGTGAAGGACCGGATAACTGTGTCCATTCGTATCCAACAATACTTCCATCCGTATCTGTTGAATTTACTCCGCTTAGTGAAACTGAATTTACCGGCAGCGTCAGCAATATATCATTACCGGTACGGGCTATTGGCGCCTGGTTAACACCGGGTAATGGAGCGTTTACTGTAACCGTTACGTTATCCGTTGCTATTACACCATTGTTGTCTGTTACTGTCAGCCTGAATACATAGGCTCCCTGGACAAGATTATTTAATCCTGTTGCAATTGAACCTGCGCTGGTAAATGTATAGCCCGTGGGGCCGCTTACCCTGCTCCAGGCATAACTCACTATTACACCATCAGGATCTGTTGAAGTATTTCCATTCAGTGTTGTATAGTTCACTGGCAACATAATTACAATTTCATCGCCTGCCCTCGCTACCGGAGCCTGGTTAGGTACCGGTGCAGGATTCACGATAATGTTTACCTCATCTGTTCCTGCTGCACCGTTGTTATCCGTTACAGTCATCCTGAATACATAGGTTCCCTCTGCAAGACCACTTAATGTTGTTGTCGCTGCATTGGGCGTTCCGAAAGTAAATGTTGCCGGGCCGCTTACCCTGCTCCATACATAACTAACTATTGTTCCATCTATATCCGCACCACTTCCTGCCAGCGTTGTTGAATTGACTGGTAAAGTGATCACAATATTATTACCTGCATTGGCGGCAGGTACCTGGTTAGCGGCGGCATTTACAGTAACTACTATATTATCAATATCAGTTGCACCGCCATTATCGGTTACTGTCAGTCTGAATGCATAAGTTCCCTGAACCAACCCCGTCAGTGTAGTGGTCGCGGCAGTGGCATTTGTTATGCTATAAGTTGCCGGGCCGCTTATATAGGTCCAGGAATAGCCGGTTATAGTTCCATCAGGATCTATAGAGTTGCTTCCGTTCAATGTAGTTGAACTAGCCGGTAAATTTATTACAATGTTTGAGCCTGCATTGGCAACAGGCGCCTGGTTTACCGGTATTGCAGCATTTACAGTAACGTTTATATCATCTGTTGCAGTAGCGCCGTTATTATCAGTAACGGTTAACCTGAATATATAATTTCCCTGTACAAGATTGCTGAGAGTTGTAGTTGCTGCATTTGCAGAACCAAATGTAAATGTTGCTGGCCCACTTATACTTGTCCACACATAACTGCTTATCGTTCCATCAGCATCCGTACCACTTCCAGTTAATGTTGTATAATTTACCGGCAGGGTGGTTACAATATTATTACCGGCATTGGCTGTTGGAATCTGGTTTGGCGCAGCATTAACTGTAACTATTACATCATCTGTTCCGGTAGCGCCATTGTTATCAGTAACGGTTAATCTGAATGTATAAATTCCGTGAACAAGCCCGCTTACTATTGTTGTTGCTGCATTTGTCGTTCCTAGTATAAATGTTGGAGGGCCGCTCACCCTTGTCCAGGCATAGCTGGTTATCGTTCCATCTGCATCAGCGCCGCTACCGGCTAATGCAGAAGAGTTGATGGGTAAGGTCAGTGTAATATTATTGCCGGCATTAGCTGTAGGTGCGAGATTGAGAGCCGGGTTAACGATAATTGTTATATCATCTGTTGCTGTCATTCCTCCGTTATCAGTTACCGTTAACCTGAATACATACGTTCCCTGGATCAGATTACTTAATGTTGTTGTAGCAGCGTTCGCAGTGCCGAAAGTAAATGTCGCCGGGCCACTTACCCTGCTCCATACATAACTTGAAATTGTGCCGTCAGGGTCTGAACCGCTTCCGGTTAACGCAGTAAAGTTAACCGGCAATGTCAGTGTTATACTACTGCCTGCATTGGCTGCCGGTGGTTGATTGGTGGGAGTTGCGGGAATGTATGCCTCTATTCCAAATTCTAAAAGCGGCTTTCCGCTTTCGTAAGCTCCTATGTCCGGTGCAGTAGCATTAAAGCCATCATTAAAACCGGGTAATATAACTCCTTCGTTATAGCCACGACTGGTTGATGATAGTTCAAAGCCTGCTGCTCTTGGACCGGCATTAAGAACAAGAGGAGCAACAGGAGTGCCGGCAGCATAAGCGGGAGCGCCTGTAATTATATGACTTCCTGCTATACCATTATTCAATGAAAGAGAAGAATTACAAAGATCATAATCATAACTGCAGCCGGTACCCGAATTTGATTGATACTCTGCTATAGCTAATCCACCCTGCCCGGTATAAGCAGTTTGCCAGATATTATTCCTGCTAAACGTGTTTCTTAATGGTCCACCGCCATTATCTATTATTCCGCCATTAAATCCTCTTGTATTGCTAAACCCGGATTGAGTTGGCTGAAGAATAGTATTATGGAAGAAGTATGACTTTCCGCCAATAGCGGCAGAACTCTGGCTTCCGCATTTATTAAATGGCCCCCTGTCTTCAATATCAAGGCTACTGGTAGAAGCCCCTATTGCAAGACGTCTTCCCACATAAGTAACATTTCTAAATACATACATGGGCCCGACGGAATTAGCAGCGGTAGCTATTCCTGTAAAAGTGTTATCAATAAAATTACCCCATATCCTCACATTGCAATTGCCACCTTCAGCTTCAATTCCATCATCCCAGCACTGTGAAACTTCATTTCCATAAATATCAGAATCAGCTCTTGGAAAACCTTCAAATGTAAAATTATCCAGGCCACCAATACCATCGCTGAAGTAATGCGTATCATCAGAATAGACTTCGTTATAACGAATGACATGATTGCCTCCTGCTGTTACGAAGCCCACAGCTTGCGGTCCGTATGGATGTCCCGTGGCCCAGGTATTAGAATTTCCCCGCGGGTGATGGATCTTGTTTCGCTGAATAATAATCCTGGATACCGTTCTTTGGTTATCCACTTTTACACCGGACTCTAAATCAACGCCGGGTCTCCCCCACCCGCTAATATCACATTTCTCTATTACCACATCATGTGCATTGGGTCCTAATTTGATAGCATCCGTTCTCGCTCCTTTTAAAATCAAACCACGGATGACAATATAGGATGCATTAATATAAATACAATTATCTGCTGTATTAGCAGCATCTATAGTCGCAGTTTGACCGGAGGCCGGTGTGTATAATTGATAACCGGTGGCTGTTCCCGAGGTTGTAATATTTAATTGCGAGGAAGAATTAGTGACAGTAATTGTATTCCCTGCCGGAAATGTTTCGCTCCAGGTTTGACAGGTAGTGGTAGCCAGGGTTGGAGTGCCCTGTAAACTGAGCTCAATTTCATACACAGTGTTTGGAGCCAGGTTAACTAAACTTCCGCGATACTCATTAGCCGGCCTTGCTGCTGTCGTTCCGCTACCTGCCGCCCTGCTGTCAAACCATAAAGGATATCCTTCTATCCATGCGGCACCTGAACCGGCTACCCGGTATTTTACATTGCAAACGGTACTGGCATTTCCACCACTGCCACTCCAATAAATACCAATAGAGTGAAATGTTGGTATCCCGGTAACGATACCTGTATGCTGTGCAAAAAGGGTATCAGTGCCTGTGAGAAAAAAGTAAAGGAAAAGTAAATGTAAAATTTTTACATACGGCGTTTTGGTTTTCATAGCGTTTTACATTTCAGGGTGAGTATTGGATTTCAGAACACCCCTTAGCAAAAATTACCTGGTAATCAGGAAAAAATTCTTGTTTTGTTTGTATAACAGAATCGGATGAGACTGGTATTGTCATCAATAAATAGAATTTCAAAATACAGGTAAAAACAATACGGGTCAAGGTAAAAATACCGGAGGATTAATACGTGAACTTCTTTGCGATTTTAACTACCGGCAATGAGCGAATATTGCAGGTAATGATAAAAAATCATTTTATCCCAACAGACATAACAAATAAATCAAGCGTAGTTAATTACTAAAATAAAAACAACAGGCCGGAATGTTTTCCGGCCTGCTGTTTTACATGAAATATTAGTTAGTTGTGCTTAGTCTGCCGATTACATTTTTACAAACTGTTTTGCCACCGTTTTACCATCCGGCAGTACAACCTGCAGTATATATGTACCAGTCTCCAGGATGCTTACATCTATTGTTTTTGTAAATGTTACCTGTGTTTTATCCGCCATCTCGTCCTTCACTAATTTCCTGGTTGCATCATATACGGAAAGCCTCAGTTTGCCATTCGCAGCGTCAGCATACCGAACGGTCAGGTTAGCAGAAGCAGGGTTAGGATAAAGATTCAGGGATATTCCATCACCGCTTTTATCACTAACTATAACTTTTACAGTAGCCGTTGAAGATGCTCCGTTGTTATCGGTAACTTTTAATGAGAACCTGTACTCTCCTATCGTTAATCCGGCTACTGGTGAAGACACTGAAAGCCTGTTTCCTATCATCGCTGTTGACGGGCCGGATAACTGTGTCCATTCATATGTGACTATAGATCCATCTGCATCTGTTGAAGTTGCTCCGCTTAATGAGATTGAATTGACTGGTAGTGTTAGCAATATATCATTACCAATGCGGGCTATTGGCGCCTGGTTAACAGCTACGGGCACCGCAGCATTTACAGTTACTGTTATATTATCGGATGATGTTACACCGCTATTGTCTGTTACGGTCAGCCCGAATACATAAATACCCTGAACAAGATTATTTAATCCTGTTGCAATGGAACCTGCGCTGCTGAAAGTAAAGGCAGCCGGGCCACTTACCCTGCTCCAGGAATAACTTACTATTACACCATCCGGGTCTGTTGAAGTATTTCCATTCAGTGTTGTATAATTCACAGGCAATGTAATTACAATATCGTTGCCTGCACGGGCAACCGGGGCCTGGTTGGGGACAACAGCCGGATTCACAGTAACATTTACATCATCTGTAGCTGTGGCGCCGCTGTTATCTGTTACTGTCAGCCTGAATGTATAGGTACCCTGAACAAGATTGGTTAAAGTAGTTGTAGCTGAAGCAGCATTACCAAATGCAAAATTTGTTGGGCCACTTACACGACTCCATGCATAACCGGTTATCGTTCCATCAAGATCTGAACCGCTTCCCGTCAGCGTTGTTGAATTGACCGGTAAAGTGATCACAATATTATTGCCGGCATTTGCCCCGGGTACCTGGTTAGCGATAGCGTTTACAGTCACCACTATATTATCAATATCTGTTGCACCGCCATTATCCGTTACTGTAAGTCTGAACACGTATGTACCCTGTACCAGGTTACTTAGTGTTGTTGTTGCCGCGTTTGCATTACCAAATGTAAACGTGGTGGGACCGCTTACACGGCTCCAAGCATAACCTGTTATTGTTCCATCAAGATCTAAAGAGTTGCTTCCGTTCAGCGAAGTTGAGTTGACTGGTAAGTTTATAACAATGTTTGCGCCTGCGTTGGCGATAGGTGCCTGGTTGGATGGTGCTGCGGCATTTACCGTAACAGTTACATCGTCAGTACCCGTAGCACCGCTATTATCTGTTACTGTCAGTCTGAACACGTATGTGCCCTGTACCAATCCTGTTAATGCAGTTGTGGCTGCGCCGGCGCTGCCGAATGTAAATGTTGTGGGCCCGCTTACTCTTGTCCATGCATAACTGCTTATCGTTCCATCTGCATCTGTACCACTTCCGGCCAGCGTAGTTGAGTTCGTTGGTAAAGTCAGTATGATATTATTACCCGAATTGGCTACTGGTAGCTGGTTGGCCGCAGCATTTACCGTGACAGTTACATCATCAGTACCCGTAGCACCGCTGTTATCCGTTACTGTTAGTCTGAATACATATATTCCCTGTACAAGACCGGTTAATGTTGTTGTAGCTGCATTTGTAGTTCCGAATGTAAATGTTGTTGGGCCACTTATTCTTGTCCATGCATAACTGCTTATCGTTCCATCTGCATCTGTACCACTTCCTGTTAATGTAGTGGAATTTGCAGGTAAGGTCAGAATGATATTATTACCCGCATTGGCAATGGGTGCCTGGTTAACAGGGGCTGAAGCGTTTACCGTAACAGTTACATCGTCAGTACCCGTAGCACCATTGTTATCCGTTACTGTCAGCCTGAACACGTATGTTCCCTGTACCAATCCTGTTAATGTGGTTGTCGCTGCACCAGCACTTCCAAATGTAAATGTTGTAGGTCCGCTTACTCTTGTCCATGCATAATTGCTTATAGTTCCATTTGCGTCTGTACCACTTCCGGTCAGCGTAGTTGAGTTCGTTGGTAAAGTCAGTATGATATTATTACCTGCATTGGCTATCGGCGCCAGGTTGGCCGTAGTATTTTCTGTAACGCTTATGTCGTCTGTACCCGTAGCACCATTGTTATCCGTTACTGTCAGCCTGAACACGTATGTTCCTTGTACCAATCCTGTTAATGTGGTTGTCGCTGCACCAGCACTTCCAAATGTAAATGTTGTGGGTCCGCTTACGCTTGTCCACGCATAACTGGCTATTGTGCCATTAGCATCCGCACCACTTCCTGTCAGCGTAGTTGAATTCGCTGGCAAGGTCAATGTAATATTATTGCCGGCATTAGCTGTCGGCGGTTGGTTGGGTGCAGCATTTACTGTAACGTTTACATCGTCCGTGCCGGTAGCTCCGCTATTATCTCTTACTGTAAGTCTGAACACGTAGGTGCCCTGTACGAGACCGGTTAATGTTGTTGTAGCTGCATTTGCAGTTCCGAATGTAAATGTTGTGGGTCCGCTTACTCTTGTCCACGCATAGCTGGCTATTGTTCCATCAGCATCTGCACCGCTTCCTGTCAGTGTAGTTGAATTTGTTGGTAAAGTCAGTACGATATTATTACCTGCATTTGCCGTAGGCGCCTGGTTGGGAGCAGCATTTACTGTAACGTTTATATCATCCGTGCCGGTAGATCCGCTATTATCAGTCACAGTAAGCCTGAATACATAGGTTCCCTGTACCAAACCTGTTAATGTGGTTGATGCTGTATTGGCAGTTCCAAGTGTAAATGTAGTGGGGCCGCTAACTCTTGTCCATGCATAACTACTTATTGTTCCATCTGCGTCAGTGCCGCTTCCGGTTAATGTAGCGGAATTGATGGGTAATGTCAGTGTAATATTATTACCTGCATTAGCTGTCGGTACCTGGTTGACAGGAGGATTAACTATAACTGTTATATCATCTGTTCCTGTCGTTCCGCTATTGTCAGTCACTGTTAACCTGAATACATACGTTCCCTGAACCAGACCGGTTAATGCTGTGGTTGATGCATTCGCAGTTCCGAAAGTAAATGTCGTTGGACCGCTTACCCTCGACCATGCATAACCTGAAATTGTTCCATCAGGGTCAGAACCGCTTCCGGTTAACGTAGTAGAGTTAACCGGCAATGTCAGTGTTATATTACTGCCTGCATTAGCGACCGGTGGTTGAGGCGCTCCACTTACAATAACTGTCATATCATCTGTATCAGTAGCTCCTTTATTATCAGTAACGGTCAGCCTGAATACATAGGTACCCTGGACAAGACCTGTCAAAGCCGTTATAGCAGACGTAACATTTGCTAAAGTAAATGTGGTGGGGCCACTCACCCTGCTCCACGAATAACTTGCGATCGTTCCGTCAGGATCAGTTGCGCTACCATTAAGTGTAGTGAGGATTATTGGAAATGCCAGGCTAATGTCATTACCTGCATTCGCGACAGGTGGTTGATTTTGAGCACCCGTACAATTTGGCAAAGTAACACCATTAATATATGCCAGATCGGTTGCATTGCGTGGTTGCGGGCCGGCATTTGCCAGTACCAGCGCTGCTGCTGTACAAGCATCCTGCGTTGTCACTGCAGGTACAGTATATATAGCATGGTTACTGGCAGCATTTGCATTTACACCCGTATTACCGCTTACATTTCCGGACGCATACATTTTACCTGTAGCGCCGGTACCATATCCATCATCGGTGTTTGTTGCAGAACCAGCTGAAGAACCGGTAGTGTAGTAATAATTATTTATAACATTAGCGGTTGCATTATAGGCTATTGCAGTACCGTATCCGGAACCATTCCCATTGTCTCTGCCAAACCTCCATATCACGTTATTACGAATATCTGCATTCGGGTTCCCTACCGGGCTATAATTACAATGAACCAGCGGACAACGCTCCCCGGGTGTATTCGCTGCTGCTGGTGAAAATAAATTATGATGTACAGTTACATTTGTTCCTGTAATAAGCATAGGGCCGGGTCCTCCTGTTTTGCTTGCACCTAAAATACAATATTGTATCGTTACCCTGTCTCCCCCTGCAACATCAATATTACCATCAACGTTGCCATAAGATGTACAATTTGTTATGACGATATCATGGGCGCCATCCAGTACATTGATACCATCATTACCCGCATTAGTAACATGTACCCCTTTCAGGATACAATGATGTGTATTGGCTCCATCAAAGCTGATACCGTCTCCATTGTTATTGTTATTGATAGTAATATTCTGACCAGTTGCATCAATTGTAAGGTAGCTGATACCTATAAGATCAAATCTGCCGGTGATAGTACCGCTTACATCGAAAACAATTGTTTTATTACTGCCTATTCCATTAGCCAATGAACCTGCCCCGGATGAATTCAGATTGGTTACGTGGTAAACAGTTGCACTGTTTGAACCACCCACGGCATTTGCGCCAAAACCTTCATACAATGTCTGTGCAAAAAGTGAAGAAGTGCCAGTGAGAAAAAAGAAAAAGAAAATTAAGTGTAAAAGTTTTACATAGGGTGTTTTGGATTTCATAGCATGGTACGTTTCATAATGAGTATTGGATTTCGAAGAATTAACCCTTAGCAATTATAAACTTGCTAACCGTCCAGGAAAATTCTGTTATAATTTTACAAAGATTATACCGAACGGGGAGATTATCTAACCAAACACTCAAAAAAAGGGAAAATCAAAATCAAATTCCGGTAAAAGTGATTGAGATCAACGTAGAAATAACAGTAGGAATAACAAGGGGTAATTACGTACACATTTTGAAACATTCGTAACAGAGAGTTTATTATCACTGGTGTTAATGGTAAACATTTAATTTAACAAGATAGCTATTAAACCAACGGAATTTTTATTTTAGCTGAGGCGATTTACGTCTTCACAATTTGTTTCGCTATATTCTTTTCTATTCAGTCTGTTGACGAATAATTACCTGCTGGAATTCTTTACAGTAATAATCACCAGGTCTGATGCTGTAGTACCTTTATTATCAGTCACCGTTAATCTGAATACATAAGTTCCCCGTATAAGATGGCTTACTGTGATTATTGATGCATTGGCATTTTTCAAAGTAAAACCTGCCGGACCACTTACTCTGCTCCATCTATAACTGGTTATCGTCCCATCAGTATCCGAACCTCTTCCGGTTAATACAACTGACTTTACCGGTAAGATTACTGTTATATCTTTTCCTGCATTGGCTGTCGGTGGTTTATTTTTAACAACAGTACAGTTTGATAAAAAAACTGCATCAATAAATGCCTGGTCAGTTGTATCAAGAGGCCGGGGTCCTGCTTCAGCGAGCACCTTTTTTGCTGCTGTACACGCATCATGTGTTGTTACCGGTGCAACAACCCATGGTGCAGAAACATTACTGACACTATTTGGGTTGATCCCCTGGTTGCCACTGACATTCCCGGAAGCATAGATTTTTGCTCCTTTACTTTCATGGTTTTTTACTATCGCATTGCCCGGAAATAAAATACTATAATAGAAATTGTTGCGGGCCTGCAGTGTACCGCCAAAGTCTGCGCCACTGCCATAACCGAACCCCCCGTCACTATTCCCCCAATTCCATACCACGTTGTTGGTAAAGTCCGCCATCAGGTAGGTCATTATAATTGGTTTGTACTTGACTGCATTGTGTACAAATGGATTTCTTTCTCCGGCCCCGGAACCGGTGCTGTTAAATAAATTATGATGAATGCTGATGTTTTTTGTACCGGGATATGCAATGAGCATAGCACCCGACATACTATGTCCAAAGATGCAATACTGAACAGTGATGTTATAACAACTGTCGGTAATGTCCAGGTCTCCATCACCGTTATTTGATGATGAGCAATGATCAAATACAATATCATGGCATTTATTAACAAGATTAAAACCATCATTTCCTGCTCCTCTTACCCTGATATTGCTGACAATAATGTTATGACAACCATTCTGAAATGATAATCCATTACCATTATAATTGTTGTTGAGGGTAATGCCCGGTGGAGGCGCCGTAGAACCATCAATGGTTAAATAGCTGATAACAACATTGTCATCAGAAGCATCCCATCTGAAATCATTGATAGTACCGCCCACATCAAACACAATGGTCCGGTTACTTCCTATTGCTTCATGCAGTGAACCCGGTCCTTTACTGTTAAGATTGGTAACATGAACAATCCTTTTACCCTTTCCTCCCGGAGTGCCTGAACCAAAGCCCTCATACTTTGCCTGGGCAAAAAGCTCAGGAGTACTTATAAAAAGAACGAACAAGAGAAGTAACTGTAAACTTTGCCGGGTCATCCGTGAAAATTCGGTTATGATTTTTACAAATATAATAGCCAACCGGCTCATTAGAAATCATAAAATAAAGAAACATCCCGCCGGGTCGGCGGGATGCATGGTGGGTACAATCTTTGGTTTTTCATCCTTAAGTAACGCGTTTCAAATTATGTTCATTCAACATCAGCTGCAACCTCCCTGGTTGCCGCAATTCAGGCATTTATAACAAGTGCCGCTGCGCATCATGATATGTCCGCATACATTGCAGGCGGGTGCATCACTTTGCATATTCTTTGCAGCAGCGTTCATAGCGCCCATCCCGCTATCTGGCTTCATGCTCTGTGCAACGCGTTGATTTTTTACTGGCTGAGGCGCGGTACTGCCTGATGAAGGAGTAACCCGTACACTTGATAATTCCGGTTCTACATATTCAAGATTAGAAGGTATCTCATCCCAGTCATCAGCACCGGTATTTAATAATTCAGGTTTGTCCACTACATGTACCAGGTCAGTTCTTCCAAGATATTCATAACCCAGTACACGGAAGATAAAGTCAACAATAGAAGTAGTTGATTTAATATTCGGGTGTTCTACAAATCCTGAAGGGTCAAATTTGGTAAAGGCGAATTTGTCAACAAACTCTTCCAGCGGTACACCGTATTGCAAACCGATAGAAATAGAAATAGCAAAACAGTTCATCATGCTGCGCATGGTAGCGCCTTCTTTTGCCATGTCAATAAATATTTCACCGAGGGTGCCATCACTGTATTCACCGGTTCTTACAAAAACAGCCTGCCCGTTTATCTTGGCCTTTTGTGTAAAACCGCGGCGTTTAGCCGGTAATGAACGGCGTTCTACAATAGTGGCTAATTTTCTTTTCAACTTGGTATCAGGTGAATTCTGCACTCTTTTTTGTACTTCTTCCAGGAGCTCTTCTACTGTAAGCTTACCCAGATCAACAATGTTTGATACGTTGTTTGTTAGCGGTTGTTCTTTGATCTTTTCTTCCACCGGCGCTTCAGCCGCAACTTCGGCTGAAGCTTTTTTCTTTTTGTCAGACTTGTTACTCAGCGGTTGAGAAAGCTTGGACCCATCGCGGTATAAAGCGCAGGCTTTAAGTCCAAGTTCCCAGCTCAGCAGGTACGCGTCTGCAATTTCTTCAATGTTCGCTTCATGGGGCAGGTTAATCGTTTTAGAGATAGCGCCACTGATAAAAGGTTGTGTGGCGCCCATCATACGGATGTGGCCATGCGCATGGATATAGCGCTGGCCCTTCTTTCCGCATTTGTTGGCACAGTCAAAAACGGGCAAATGTTCTTCTTTCAGACCGGGTGCTCCTTCGAGCATCATGGTGCCGCATACATAATCATTCGCAGCTTCTATTTGTTCTTCGCTGAAACCTAATGCTTCCAGCAGGCTCCATTCAAAGTTATTATACTCTTCAGGTGCAAAACCAAGACGTTGCAAACATTCTTCACCCAAAGCATATTTATTAAATACAAAAGCAATATCAAAAGCAGCTATTACCGCCGCATCCAAACGTTTGATCTCATCGGCGATAAATCCTTTTTCACTTAATGTCTGGTGATTGATAAATGGCGCACCGGCAAATGAGGCGGCGCCTACTGCATATTTAATGATCGCGTTATTCTCCTTTTCACTGTATCCCAGGTTCTTCAATGCATTAGGAACCGACTGGTTGATGATCTTGAAATAACCACCACCGGATAATTTTTTAAACTTTACCAATGCAAAATCGGGTTCAACGCCGGTAGTATCACAATCCATTACTAAACCAATCGTTCCTGTCGGGGCAATGACGGTAGCCTGTGCATTGCGATAACCATATTTTTCTCCAAGCTCTACTGCATCATCCCATGCTTTGCAGGCAGCTTTCAGCATATAGTCAGGGCAATACTGCGCTTTCAGGCCCATTGGTTTCAAACTCAGGTTTTCGTATTCATCCGCATCATACGCAGCCAAACGGTGATTACGCATTACCCGCAACATGTGTGCTTTGTTTTCTTCATAGCGCGGAAATGCTCCGAGTGCTTTCGCCATCTCCGCAGATGTTCTGTAAGCCACACCCGTCATGATAGCAGTAATAGCTCCGGCGACGGCCCTTGCTTCTTCACTGTCATAAGGAATACCGCTTACCATTAACATAGTGCCAAGGTTGGCATAACCAAGACCTAATGTTCTGTATTCATAACTTAACTGCGCTACTTCCTTTGATGGAAACTGCGCCATCAATACCGATATTTCTAATACGACAGTCCAGAGGCGGCAGTTATATTCATATCCTTCAACATCAAAATGATTAGTTGCTGTATCAAAAAATTTCATCAGGTTAGAGGATGCCAGGTTGCAAGCCGTATTATCCAGGAACATATATTCCGAACAGGGATTGGAAGCCCTGATCTCGCCACCTTCAGGACAAGTATGCCATTCGTTGATAGTAGTATTATATTGTGTACCCGGATCAGCGCAACGCCATGCAGCATAAGCGATCTGGTTCCATAATTCACGGGAAGGGATTTTTTTCATCACCCGGCCTTCCATACGGCCTGTCAATTCCCAGTCATCTCCATTTTTTAATTTTTCAAAAAATGAATTGGGAATACGAACAGAGTTATTGGAATTCTGGCCACTTACCGTTTTATACGCTTCGCCTTCATAGTCGCTGGCATAGCCCGCATCTATTAACGCGCCTACTTTCTTTTCTTCTTCTACTTTCCAGTTGATAAAGTCAACGATCTCCGGATGATCAAGATCCAGGCAAACCATTTTAGCAGCCCTTCTTGTTGTGCCGCCACTTTTGATAGCCCCTGCTGCACGGTCACCTATTTTTAAGAAGCTCATCAAACCAGATGAAGTACCGCCACCACTTAATTTTTCTCCGGCGCCACGAAGATTAGAATAGTTGGTACCCACACCGGAACCATATTTAAATATCCTTGCTTCACGCACCCACAGGTCCATGATGCCGCCATCATTTACCAGGTCATCATCCACACTTAATATAAAGCAGGCGTGGGGCTGGGGACGTTCATACGCTGAAGTTGATCTTTTCAATTCACCATCAGCCTGGTCAACATAATAATGCCCCTGTGGTTTTCCTGTGATGCCATAGCTTTCGTATAAACCAGTATTAAACCATTGCGGGGAATTGGGCACGCACATTTGATTCAATATAGAATACACCAATTCTTCATAAAAGACCCGGGCATCAGCGGATGAAGCGAAGTAATAATATTTTTCGCCCCATACTCTCCAGCAATTGGCGAGGCGATGAGCAACCTGTTTAGCAGAGGTCTCCCTGCCAAGGCTTCCATCAGGCTGGGGAACACCGGCTTTACGAAAATATTTCTGGGCTATAATATCAGTAGCTATCTGGCTCCATTGTTTGGGTACTTCCACATTGTTCATTTCAAATACTACCTCCCCGCTCGGGTTCCGGATCACCGAAGTGCGGTAATCATACTCGAACATATCAAAAACGTTGATTTCATCACGGGTATAGCGGCGACGGAACTGCAGGCCGCTTTGGGCGGGTGCTTTTTCATTATTTAGCATAACTAAGAATTTCTCGGGTTTAGTAATGTGTAACGGAGACAACGAAAATATTTTTAACTAAGCAAAAATCATACTCTGAAATATTAACAGAATGTGGATAAGGGTTGTGCATATTGATACAACCCTTTCCTATCGTGACTTAGAAGATTTTTTCACAGTGGACATATATTTTTTTGATAATTTTTTTTGGAAAATTGCATACGTAGCATTAAAAAAATATTTGATCCATCTACTTTTTTTGAAAGGCCAACAGGGTAAGGTTTTCAGACCATAAATAAGCTGAAACACCTGTTATCAGTGCATTTAAGAAATCGAATGACCTGAAACGCTTTACTGGCAAGTAACTTTACGATAACCTAATGATAAAAATTATATAACAACATTATTTCGTTTTTTTGCCTATATGAAAAAACTGGTCCTGTTATTTCTTGTGAACATTCTCGCATCCTTCTTTTTTTTGCTACATGCCCAATCAAACTTCACCGGATGGCTGGCAACCTTCAATACTTTTAAAACCGGGAAGAAAACCAGCATCCATGCAGATGTGCAGCTAAGAAGTACCGGTGAGATCAGGCAAATACAAACATTTTTGATTCGCTCTGGTCTCAATGTTCATCTCAATAAACACCTGACGGTAACGGCGGGCTATGCTTTTATCAGTAATAAGCGTACCATCAATACTGTTAACGGCTTTGCTCCTGAGCACCGGGTATGGGAACAACTACTGGCTAATCATAAACTGAAGAACCTTTTTATTAGTCATCGTTTCAGGCTGGAGCAGCGTTTCATTGCGAAAAGCATTGTTATAAATAATGAACTGGAAAGTGATGGATCGTTATACGCTAACCGTTTCCGGTATTTTATCCGCAATATTCTTCCATTTAAAAATGAACCGGCATTTAAGAAAGGCCTGTTTGCGGCATTACAAAACGAGGTCTTTTTAAATATAGGCAACAGTTCTGCCGTAAATAATGAAGTATTTGATCAAAACCGGTTATACCTGGCTATTGGTTATCGTTTAAACGCGGGCTTTGATCTTGAAGGTGGTTATATGAATCAATACATCAATGGCAGGAATAAAGCATTCACCAATAACCATATTTTGCAACTGGCCTGGTATATGAGGTTGTAATAACACAGATAAATAAGCAAAAAAGAGGTTTAGGCTCACAGAAACGTTTGTAACTCAAAAACTTTTCGCATTTTTGCAATAATCAAGGTCTTACCAGATGAAGATTCAGATTTACACATCACTGGCGGAAAAAAAGAAGCAGGGAAAAAAATCCTTTGCCGTACTGATTGATCCCGATAAGGTCAATGACCTGCTTCTCGATGAATTAATCAAGCTATCCCTGGTCGCGAAAGTGGATTATTTCCTGGTGGGCGGCAGCCTTGTTATATCCAATCACCTTGACCAGTGTGTACAGCATATCAAACATAATTGCAATATCCCGGTCATTCTTTTTCCAGGCAGCCCTTCGCAGATCAGTAAATATGCCGATGCGCTACTCTATTTATCACTTATCTCCGGCCGCAATCCCGAATTACTGATCGGGCAGCATGTAGTTTCCGCTCCTTTTGTAAAACAGAGCGGGCTGGAGATCATGCCAGCGGGGTATATAGTAGTAGATGGGGGGGCTCCTACTACGGTATCTTATATCAGCAATGCTGTTCCTGTACCTGCCGATAAAAATGAGATCGCTATGTGTACGGCTATGGCGGGAGAGATGCTCGGAATGAAACTGATCTATATGGATGCCGGCAGCGGCGCTAAAAGACCGATCACTGAAAGCATGATAAAAACGGTAGCTGAACGCATCGAAGTTCCTTTGATCGTTGGTGGCGGAATTACTCATCCTGAAAAAGCCTATCTCAATTGCAAAGCCGGAGCCGATGTGATTGTCGTAGGTAATGCTATTGAAAAAGATGGCTCTTTAATAAAAGAAATGGCGGCAGCGGTACATTCGGTACCGGTAACGATTTAATAAAGACAAAAAAGTAATACTTCTTCTTTCAGAAACAACAATGCCCCGGATGAACCGGGGCGTTGTTGTTTTATTTATTTGAAAAATACTGCACTTACTGATCTATCTCAGATCACTGGTATTTACTCTTGATGGAGTATCCTTACCGGCAACAATACTTCTTGCGCTGAGTGCAATTGACTTAATGATCATCGCCATATTATCCATATCGAGTGTTTCCACATGATCCGTCACTTTATGATAATTCGGTTCGCTGTCCATCTTGGAAGTAGAAATGGTATGCGCCGGTACACCGAGTTTTGCCAGCGTAGCGTTATCCGAGCGATAGAATAATTGCTGATCGGGATAAGGATCAGGATAAAAAGTAAAACCGGTGCCTGCTAAATTCTTCTCCAGTATCTTTCCCATATCTGTTTTTTCATACCCTGTGATATAGGCGGAATTCTTTCCCCATTTACTTTCTGTCCCTATCATTTCAATATTGAACATAGCCATTACTTTGACAGGATCGAATTGTTGGGAAAAATATTGTGAACCAAAGCCCCCTGATTCTTCTGCGGTAAAGGCCGCGAATACAATGGTCCTTTCATTATTGCCAAGCGCTTTATAATATTTTGCCAGCATAATTACGGCAGTAGTACCTGCCGCATCATCATTAGCACCATTATAAATAGAGTCTCCATTGACTGCTTTACCAATACCAATATGATCGTAATGGCCTGAGAAGATCACATACTCATCTTTTTTACTTTTTCCCGGCAGAATGCCCACCACATTCGCCAGTTTCTGTTCTGTTATTTCATGCCGCGCTTCAATAGCAAAGGATGCCGGGTTAACCGTCGTCAGAACAAATACCACACTGTTTCCTGATTTGAACAAGCCCCGTCTGAAACCTGAAAGCCTTGTAAAATTCCTGGCGAAACTGGTATCCACCAGCACTAAATAATTTTTACCGGATCCTACAAATTTTTGCGCTTCACTGAAAAGGCTTTTCCCTTTCGCTATCGTTACTTTTTCAAAACCTGATTTTTCTGTGATAGAAAAACCGGGATCAGTTGTGATCACCACTACATTCTTTGCATCTACTTCCTGGTTATCGAAGCTGCATGATGTACTGGTCAGCTTTGCACTCACCATTGCAAACTCCTGCCTGTAAGTGCTGCTGTTATTGAATGTCTTCAGACCGGCTGCTTTGAATTCTGCAGCAATAAAATCAGCCGCTTTGTCTATCTCAGGAGTATATATTTTCCTTCCCTTCATGTCATCGGATGCCAGCACCCTTTCAATACGTTCAGCTTCCTTAGCAGTAAGAATATTATCAGCATTCTTTTGCGCCCATAAAAAAGAGGTTATTGATACCAATAACCCCGTCATTAGAAATTTCTTCACTTTGATAAATTTATTTTGATTTGTATGTATAAATTACAATTGGCAATGGACAATATGCAATTTCAACTATCGGAAATTTTGCCAATTGCCTGTTGCTTGTTTTTCTAAAGGCTCATCATCTCCTTAAACTTCACGGTCTGCCTCCTGCTTACTTCTATTTTTTCACCACCTTTCAATTCGAGTAACAAGCCTCCGTTGAAATAAGGTTCTATCTTTTCTATCATTTGCAGGTTCACGATATGTTTGCGGTTGGCGCGGAAAAAGAATTTTTCATCTAATCTTTCTTCCAGCGCATTGAGTGATTTCAGTATAAGGGGTTTATTGGCGCCAAAGAAAACCTTTGCATAGTTGCCAACACTTTCAAATAACCGGATCTCACTCAGTTTTACAAACCAGCAGCGTTCACCATCTTTTACAAACACCTTGTCATTTTCATGCAGGATGCTGGTGTTGAAGTTTTCCGCTTCTTGTTTTACCTCCCTGTGTTCTCCCAGTTGCAATTTCTGAATAGCATCTGCCAAACGTTTTGGTTCAACAGGTTTCAGGAGATAGTCCAGGGCGTTTACTTCAAACGCTTTCAGCGCAAACTCGTCATAGGCGGTTGTAAAAATTACCTGTGGTGTTCGTTCCAGTTCCGATAGCATATCAAAACCTGTTTTTCCCGGCATCTGTATATCCAGGAAAATAAGATCCGGCCGCTGGCTGTCAATTTTTGCAATACCCTCCTCGGCATTGGCGGCTTCGTCCACCACCTCTATTTCCGGAAACTCCTGTAATAATTTTCTTAATTCGGCCCTGGCCAGTCTTTCGTCGTCAATAATAATTGCTCGCATGTGAATGATTTTTTAACGAATTCCGTTTTCTTCAAAGGGTATTGCCACCCTGGCTTCCACCAGCGTGGAAGTGGCTTGTTTTATTTCAAATTTAGCTTTATTTCCGTACAGCAGGTTAAGACGATCCGTAGTACTGGATAATCCGAAACCTTCTGTATTCGCTGCACCATTCAGGTGCCCCGTATTCTGTACAGCCATCTCATGATATTCTCCTTTGAATGCTGAAATGACCCTGACCACACCACCATTGATCTGTTTACTGATGCCATGCTTGATGGCATTCTCCACCAGTGTTTGCAGCATCATAGGCGGCACAGGCTGATCCAATGTATCCTCATCTATATCATACTCAATTTTCAACCTGTCTTCAAACCGCATATTTTCCAGCGCCAGGTAATCTTTGACGATAAAAAGCTCTTTCTCCAGCGTTACCGTTTCTGATTTATCCGACTGCATACTGCTGCGAAGTATATTACTCAACTCAGTTATTGCTTTCCTTGCCCGCTCAGGATTTTCATCTACCAACGCCCTGATGCTATTGAGCGAATTGAAAATAAAATGAGGGTTGATATGCGCTTTAATGGTTTTTAGCTCCAGCGCTTTGATCAGCGATTCCAGTTGAAGCGTATCCATTTGCTGCCTGCGGCTCTTTTCAATAAAATGGTAGAAATAATAGATAAGCGTCCAGGGTAAAATAAATAAACCGTTATCTACTGTTGAGCCTGCAAACTTTGTCCAGAAAGAAACTTTTTTTCCTCCTTCGATGCTGAGGTTAAAAAAATCAATGGCGCCTAAAACCAACAAGCTATAGACCATAGACATAAACACCATACTGATGATCATCCACGGTATTACCTTTTCTATTGGTTGCAATAACCATTCGCGCCACTTGATGAATAAACGGAGAATATGAGTACTCAGGATACCGGCTGCAATAACGATAGCAATCCGGCTTAAAAGGACTTTTGTAGATATCTGAACGTCGTAAGCATGGGCGAAGAAAAGCATAAATGCACCCACTACTCCCCATCCAAAAAACTGAAAAAGCCAATATCGTGAGTTGGTTGTTCGCATAAATGGCAAATCTAACTTATTTCACCACCGGGGGATGCTGTAAATATACCAGTGGGCAATAACTTTTACAAATGGGAGTTTTTATAAGCATATTGTTAAAAAGACAGCAAAATGACCCAGCATAGTAGCATAAGGCTTGTTAAAAAGAGGCGGACTAGTGGAGCTCAGGAGAAATTATTACTTTTACACCGCTAAAACTTATGCATGGAAATCATTCCGGGTCCGCTTCTGAAAACGATTGACTCCCCCACCGATCTTAAAAAACTCCCAAGGGAAAAACTTCACCAGGTTTGTGATGAATTACGTCAATATATTATTGATGTGGTCAGTGTACATGGCGGGCATTTCGGCGCCAGCCTCGGAGTAGTCGAGTTAACTACTGCGTTACACTATGTTTACAATACCCCTTATGACCAGTTGGTGTGGGATGTAGGCCACCAGGCTTATGGTCATAAGATACTGACTGGCCGCAGGGATAATTTTGTTACCAACCGGAAATACAACGGATTAAGTGGCTTTCCCAGGCGCAACGAAAGTGAATATGATAGTTTTGGTGTAGGCCATTCTTCTACTTCCATCTCGGCTGCATTAGGTATGGCTATGGCGGCCAAATACAAAAAGGAAGAAGACAGGAAAGTGGTGGCTGTGATCGGTGATGGCGCTATGACGGCTGGCCTGGCTTTTGAAGCTATGAACCACGCCGGCGTGGCCGATACCGATATGCTCATCATTTTAAATGATAACTGCATGGGCATTGACCCGAATGTGGGAGCATTAAAAGAATACCTGACCGACATCACCACATCGCCTACCTATAATAAGGTAAAGGACGATGTATGGAAATTGCTGGGCAAATTGCCGGTCGGTAAAAACTTCAGCCGGGCCATGGGTCATAAGTTAAGCGAGGGATTGAAAGGTATGGTAAGCAGCAGCTCCAACCTGTTTGAAGCATTGAACCTCCGGTATTTCGGTCCCATTGACGGGCATAATGTGGCTAAACTGGTGGACACGTTGAAAGATCTGCGGGAGATACCCGGGCCGAAATTACTTCATGTCATTACTGTAAAGGGAAAAGGATATGCGCTGGCCGAAAAAGACCAGACCCAGTGGCACGCACCCGGTTTGTTTGATAAAGTAACCGGTGAGATATTTAAAAAGA
>JAATGJ010000131.1 GCA_015654695.1 Chitinophagales bacterium
AAAAACCACCATTCCAATAAGGAGTGTTGCCGAACTGCGAGCCGCTGGTCAGGAGGCCCGCCGGGCCTTGTGGGCCAGTTGGTCCTGTAGGACCTATGCCTTCTTTCCAGATTAAGCCATCAAAATAATAAAACCCTGCAGGGGCCTCGATTTGGTAAACCAGCAAACCTGTGCCAGGAGAAAGGATGCCTGTGCGTTGGGCCGCTGTCATGCGGGGTATCAACAAACCCCTGGTGGTAGATGTGATATCCAACTGGGCCGAAGGATCTGGTGTTGTAATACCAATGGCCACCTGGGCCTGGGTGCTAACAGTGGCCAGCAATAAAAAAATGAGTAAAGAAGGTAGATATGCTTTCATTGTATAAAGGTTTAAGTGTATGTTTCTTGTTTGCCAGCCGGGGTTGTTTTATTGTATCATTATTTTTTGTACAGCGGAATTTGCTTTTAATAAATAAACTCCTTTTGCATACCGGCTTACATCAATATATTTTGTACCTGCATTTACCTGCCGCTGCCATAGCAGTTTGCCATCAGTGGTGTATAAAGCAAGACCGGTGGCAGTATTTACCTGCACGGTGAGTACATTGTTAGTTACAGGATTAACCAGTATAGTAAAGGTCTCATCAGCAGTTGTGAACCTGAGTGTTTTTATATCACTATAGCTGTTCCTGTTATCCATATCTGTTTGTAATATCCGGTAGTAGTTGAGGCCTCTTACAGGAGTGGTATGTACATAGCTGTAGTTGCTGGTGGTTACGCTGTTGCCTGCGGCTGGGAGGGCGCCAATGCCTGTCCAGTTGATACCATTGCGGCTTTGCTCTATGACAAAGTTTCGTGTGTTTTGCTCTTGTGCAGTGGCCCATTGCAGCAGGGCGGTTTGGTTTTGCCTGGTAACTGTAAACGATAACCAAATAAGGGGAAGCGGGGTTGATGAATTGGCAAGTGTAAGCTCGTTGAGATTAACGGCGGCTAAACCAGTGGTCAGTACAAAATTATTCGTTCCGTCCCGTGTGACGGTACCAGGATAGGAAACCCATGAAGTTCCGTTGTGCACATTGAGTGTAAGTGTATTTTCAGGGATGCCATTCAGCTCTGCGCCGTCGGCATAATTAAACTGCACCGACCCGCTGTAAGGATCAGTGTTGTTGGTGAATTGATAGACACTGGAAATATAAGGATTCGAAGATGTATGGGTGATGGCTGCGGATTTATTCAGTGTATTGTTGCTGATAATAAAATTGGCCGAAGGAGTAAGCGTCAGGTTTTCTGTCCTGAAGATTGTTCCGCTAACAATGGTTAAATCGGTACCGGCTGAAACTGTTAAAAGTTGTGCCCCGGTTATACTGGCAAACAACAGGCAGGTAAAAAAGAATATAATTTTCATTTGGATCAGGTTTATATTTTAAATATGGTAACAGGACAGTATTTCTTATAATAGCTGCGGCCTTTTTCATCTCATCTTTGACGGAAAACTATTTATCCCCGGTTTTGATGAAGTGAATAATTGCTGTGTTGGAAGGGCGGTCTGATGAAATGATAAATAAACCGGTACTGGTGAGTGTTGCTGGTTTTGATTTAACCTCTTTTATCAACGGATATTTTATAAAGGTCGGTCATTAGAATTTTAAAAATATTACATGATTAACGGTAAAATTTATATAATTCACACATTTGTTTAACTGTGGCACCGATTTGCGGTATTGGAGTTTGGGCCTATTCACCCCTGGTTGTATTTTCTTTATTGGCCTGAGCATATCAGGGATCGGGAGGTGAAGCTTTTTTTAGCAATAACAATCCATCAAATTGTTTTGCCAGTATCATTTTATTGGAGCCGCCGGGGTCTATGAATGTATCATTCACTGTAATATATTGATGAAGCCATTCCGTTCCGTTCACATTCTTTTCCGGGATATGAAGATAATTGGTGAAACCTTTGAGCTGGGCGATAATATGTTTCAGGTCTGTATGAATGGAATCAGGTGGCAGCATCTTTGTTTCTTTTCCTGAATTATCAGCGTATGCCCCGCTTCCTGCAAAGACACCGAGTGAGTACATGCCGGTGGGATAATAAGTATGCAATACCTCACCCATCACGGTTAAGTGTTCATTGGATTTCGCAATATGGTAATTGTGACCCACCACGACCAGTTTTTCATTTTTATAAATACTATCAGCGAGCCACCTGATATTGTCAGCCATGGCTGAATCTCTTGCTACCCACCGGCTGTTCCAGTTCTTGTCTTTTACAAACCGGAGCATATATTCAAGGAAACGGATCCTGTTGGTAATGGTTCTGCGGGTGAGTAAGAATTCCCTGGAAAAATTACCGGATTTATTTCCGGATAAGAGACTGTAGGCTTGCTGATAATCTGCTATCAGTTGGACCGTCTTTGCCCTCACAGAATCATATACAGCTTTCTTGTCTGCCAGTTCACGCTGAATGATACCATACCTGTCTTCGAGTCCACTGCAGAAAGTTGTATCCATATTGTATTTGCCAGCGTTGGTCTTCAATAGTTGCTTGAAAGAATTACCTGTCCGTTGTACATCAAAACCGGCTACAGAGATATTGGCTGCCTTTACATATTCCATCAGTTCCCTGTTTTCTTTGGTGCGCCAGCCGCCAAAAAAGCCAAGTGTCATTTGTGTAGCATTCAATTGCTTCCTGTTTACATCAACAACCGCCAGTTCGCCTGTGCCTGATTCAAAAAGAATGGTGTTAAAGCCCAGTTGTTCATGTAAGAAACGGACCAGGTCATTACGCAACCCGGATATCTCTTTTGCCCCGTGAGTAAACTCCCCGATCAGCACGATCCTTTTATCAGTTATATGAGGAACGATATACTCCCAGCTTGCCCGGGACATCGTTTCATCTGTATGAATGGTATAGGCGTTATCTTTTAACCAGGAGCGTTGCGGATAATCCAGGTTTTGCGCATGAGATGTAAACGCCGCTGCCAGCAGGAAGGAAAGGAGAATGGGAAAAATTCTTTTCATAAGTTGGTTAATAACTGGATGCGTAAACAAAAGCCGGGAAAGGGATAAAATTCCAGGCAAGATAACTAAAGAAAAAAAGAATTGCAGCCAGCGGGCGGCTATTAATTACCACATTGGCATACAATAAAAATTACCAGCAGGAAACTCAGATAAATTGTGAATTAATATCTGTTTCAAAACGCTTATTCATCCTTACATTTGCACGATTTATTTAGAAAAGCCCGCAATAATGACTGAAAAACAACTCCCCGCTATTTTATTACTCGCAGATGGAACAGTTTGCCACGGTAAGGCCTTTGGCGCTATAGGTACCGCCACCGGAGAAATATGTTTTAATACCGGTATGACAGGTTACCAGGAAGTATTTACCGATCCAAGCTATTATGGACAGATACTTATTATGAATACAGTGCATGTTGGTAATTATGGAGTCAAAGATGCGGATGTGGAATCCGATAGCGTGAAAATAAGGGGGCTGATAGGTCGTAACCTGGAAGACCAGTATTCAAGGAAAATGGCGAATGGATCATTAGAAGATTACCTGAAAGCAAATAAGATCGTTTCGATAGAAGGAGTGGATACAAGAGCGTTGGTGTCGCATATCCGTACCAAAGGAGCGATGAATTGCATCATTTCTTCTGAGACTACGGATATAGAAGAATTAAAAAAGAAACTCGCGAAAGTGCCGGACATGGCCGGGCTGGAACTGGCTTCGCACGTTAGCACCAAAGAAGCGTACGAGATGGGCGATAAGAATTCCGCGACAAGAATTGCTGTAATGGATTATGGTGTAAAGCAGCATATTCTTTATTGCATGGTGGACAGGGGGGCTTATGTAAAAGTGTTCCCTGCCAAAACCAAACTGAAAGAAGTAAAGGAATTTAACCCCAGCGGTTATTTTATTTCCAATGGCCCCGGCGACCCTGCAGCAATGGATTATGCGATTGATACCGTAAAAGAAATAATGAAAGAAGATAAACCGGTTTTTGGTATTTGCCTTGGGCATCAATTACTGGCCCTCGCCAACGATATACCTACTTTTAAAATGCATCATGGCCACCGTGGGTTAAACCACCCGGTAAAAAACCTGGTGACTGGTAAAAGCGAGATCACTACGCAGAACCATGGTTTTGGTGTGGACCCGGAAGCGGTAAAGAAAGCAAAGCATATTGAAATAACACACGTAAATCTTAACGACCAATCAATAGAAGGCATAAAAGTAAAAGGCAAACCGGCCTTTTCTGTACAGTATCACCCGGAAAGTACACCGGGCCCACATGATAGCAGGTATTTATTTGATGAATTTATCTCACTTATTAAGTCGTAGAATACATAGAACACGGATGACACGGATGGGATTGATCAACACGGATTTTTATCCGTGTAAATCCGTAACATCCGTGTCATCCGTGTTCCATTTCTTATCTTTCCAAAAAAATTGACCATGCGGATTGCTGTTATAAATGGCCCCAACCTCAACCTTCTCGGAAAAAGAGAAACAGATATCTATGGCAATATGCCATTCGAAAAATTCTTTGAACAGCTACAGGCAAAATATCCGCAGGTAACTTTATCGTATTATCAAAGTAATATAGAAGGGGAACTGATCAATGAACTGCAAACAGTGGGATATGATCACGATGGTATTGTTCTCAACCCTGCGGGCTATACACATACTTCCGTTGCCATCGGCGATGCCATTGCAGCTATTAAAGCTCCCGTTATTGAAGTGCATATCTCCAATGTACATGCACGGGAAGATTTTCGGAAATTATCACATGTATCAGGCAAATCAGTGGGTAGTATTTTTGGTTTAGGATTGAAAGGGTATGAACTGGCGATAGAATGGTTCTTAAGCAATGCGTAAATGTTATAGACTCTCCGTCTATTTTTGTAAATTAGCGGTATGGGATTAGCCAAAAAGAAATATCAGCCACCGCCGCGTACCGGTATGGAAGTGTTTATGATGCTGCCGGAAGGTACGTTGGCTGAATTAATAAATGATACTATTTATATGTCACCAGCGCCTGAATACCTGCATCAGAAAATTATCCTGCGACTTGCTTCGGATATACAGTCTTATGTTGAAGTAAGGAAATTGGGAGAATGTATCATTTCGCCAATCGATGTTTTTTTCGACGATACGAATGCGTTGCAACCGGATATTCTTTTTATTGCGGCTGAAAATATGGGTATAGTAATAAAAGGAGGAAAAGTAAAAGGCTGCCCTGATCTCATCATTGAAGTACTTTCACCCGGCAATATAGATCATGATAAAGTAACCAAGAAAGCGGCCTATGAAAAATTTGGCGTGAAGGAATATTTTATCGTTGACCCCGCAACTAAAGTGACTTTCACCTGGTATCTCACCGGAAAAAAATATGTAAAGCAGTTGAGTGTAAAGGGAAAAATCAAATCAAAGCTGCTGAAGAAAACTTTCTCTTTTTAGATTTTACTGATAATTATAAGGAAAGGATTTAACGTCAATGAAACTCCCACGGAAAACGGCCGGAACCTGCGCCGGATGGTTTGGGGCATGTTTCACTGGGGCCTTCATACAGGATTCCCATTTCACTGCTGCCCGATGTATATCTTACGCCGGGTTTATTTAATTCCGCATCATAGCTGACACCCGCCCGGTAGCGGCTATTGCCCTCTCCATTGTAATAATTTTTCTCCTTCCCCAACTTTATATTCACGCCCACAACAAGGCTATGGTTATTGGAAAAACTCCAGTTGTTCCTGTACCATACCCCGAATTCAATTTGTCGTTCGGGCATATCAAAAAGACTTCCAAGCATCAGGGACCTGGATACGCCCTGCATATTCACTATAGCTGTTGGTTTGAGTATCATCGCACCCTCATTATTCGAATAACTGTCTTTTATAAAACTAATATGAAAAGTATAACGCATCGGTAGTTTGTTGTCACTGGAACTGCCTATTAAACCATTATGTGGTTTATTCAAATGATGCACTGAACCACCCAGCATAACATTTCCATACGTAAAAATAGCGCCGCTTGATATATCAAAATAAGGCTTGTTGGCATTTTCAAATAATTCTACCTGTGACTGGAGCCCGTTAGGTCCATTTGCATTAAGCTGGTCAGCGAAGAGCAATTTACTTTTATCTGCATTTTTCCAGGTAAAACCGAATTGCATGGCAAAGTTTAAGAACCATTCTTTTTCCGTAGATCCGTCGCTGCCAAAATTCTTGGCTGCGATCATGGATAGCTGGGTTGTTTTTATATATCCTTCACTGAAATGGTCAACGATCACACCCGCACTGGCATTGGGATAAGCAAAGTATTTATCAGCCGACAATGTATGGTATTGCAAAGGTGAAGGCAGGGCCATCAATTGTACCCTCCCGGTATAGTTAGCGCGGAAATCATTTTTGCCGCAGCCGGTAAAACCGGGATTTAGGTATATGGGCGAATGATAAAATTGTGAAAACAAGGGGTCCTGCGCCTTACTGGCAAAGGACAGTACACAATAAACACAAATAATAAGCAGCCTGTTTTTCATACTCACATTTTTTTATTTTATCTAAAAACTGTTAATGTTCCGAAACGCCTTGGTGCGCCACCATTATACGACATGCCTTCCCAGTCTTTTCCATTTTTAAATTTCGCTTCCACGATTTTCCATACATAAGCATCCTGTGATAAAGGTTTGCCATTGCCTTGCGCAGGTATACCACTATATGTGCCGTCCCATGCTACCCTGGGGCTGCCGTCAGGGTTCAATTCTTTGGTTTCAAAGATCATCTTGCCCCATGTGTCAAATATTTGCAAATGATATTTTTCTAATCCTATAGCGGCAGGCAAAAATGTTTTGAGTTCATTCTTTTTGCTATTGGGATAAAATGCATTAGGAATATACAATGACCCCGGCACATACAGTATAGTAACATTCACTGAATCTTTTGTTTTGCATCCTGTTGTAAAATCTGTTACAAACAGCCGTACTTTATACCTGCCAACATCACCATACTCATAGGTTACTTCTCTTCCATTTCGTATGGTTGCACTGACACCCATATCCCATGTATATGTTTTATTCGGGTTTGCCGCTACTGTATCTGTGAAGGTGAACTCGTAGAAAGGCTGGGATTGAACTAAGGAAGGACTAACCTTTATAAAAGTGAAAGGCAATGGCTGAATGACCACTTTTCCTGCAAGCGAAGTATCGCCGCAACCGGCGGCATTTTCCGCTAATGCCTGTACAATAAATTCAGCCGGCGCAGTATTATTCAACGCTGCCTGGAAATGATAACTGAATGGATTGGATATTCCCGCTATGGCTCCGTTAATGAACCATTTGTAAGTTAAGGGAGCATTGTCGTTGCCGGTAGTAACCGCAGTAAAATTAACCGTAGTGTCATGACTGCATGTACTGATAAGTTTTGGGTCAAATGTTGTTTTGGGTGAACTGGATACCTTGAACTGGTAAGTACTGCTGTCAACACAACCTGCTGTTGTATGAACGACCAGTTTTACAGAATAGGATCCCGCAATATTATATACATGCGAAGCTGATAAACCTGTCAGATGAAACTCTCCTGCTGTGCTGCTGCTGTCATAGATCACCCACTCAACAAGGCTATACCCGGATATATTGCCCGCATTTACATTCAGCGTATAAGGTGCACAGTGTTTACCGGGATCAACAGTTATTTGGGCGGGGATTTTATCTACCACGGTTATTTCCTTTCTGATGGTATCGGTACATATAAAGCCTGACGGGTTTACTCTCTTCGCCACCAGTATAATAGTATATACCCCGGGATTGTTATATGTATGTTGCCCGGATGTAAACGTGGATGATGATGCATCGCCCCAGAACCATTCGTAAGAGTTGGCGTTTGCAGAATTATTGGTAACTGTTACGGGTTGATTGGTGCAAATACGTGATGACGCTGCTGTAAAGCCAGCTACAGGAGTTGCATATACTGTAATGCTTCGCTGGATAAGAGTATCTGAACAATCATTTTGCAGCAATATGTTCACGGTATAAACTCCGGGATTGTTATACTGGTGAATGATCGTATTCTGATTATTAGGGGTAATAACAACCGGGCTGTTATCGCCAAAGTTCCAGGTTAGTTGTGATGCGCCGACTGTACTGTTATTAAATGTTACTACATGCGGTGCACAACCCGATAGCTGGTCACCATTGGCAGTAATAAAAGGTTGTATCAGGTTAGGGGAAACAACCAGGGTGATCATTTGTGTATCCCTTGTACATTGGTTTTCGGAGATCAGCCTGATGATGTAGGTGGTGATAGCTCCTGTATTATACGTATGTGTGAATGAACCCAGTGAATAAGTGGTATCAGTAAAGCCATCGCCAAAATCCCAGTAGTAAGCTAAATTGTTTCCCGGGGAAGTATTAGTAATATGCAGGGTAAAGGGAGAACATCCCCGGGTAGTATCCACTGCAAATCTTGCTTTGGAGTCGGGAAAAACTTTTATACTGTCGCGGTGTATAGTGGTGTCGCAACCATTGTAGGCTTTTAATGTAATATAGTAAGTAGTGTCAATGAAGTTAGCACTGTTGGAATAATTGGCAGTAACAGGCCCCGGGTTCGTCGTATTGAGCACTGTTCCGTTTCCAAAATTCCAGGAATACTGAACAGTATTATTAAGTATGGAAGATGTATTGGTAAATGTGACCGTTAAAGGCCCGCATCCATTTACCGGGGTTTTTGTAAAGTTCGCCATCGCGATGGTTACAGTAACAAATGGTATCTCCATGCTGTCGGCCTTACAACCAAACTGGCTGGTGGTTACTAATTTAATGATAACCGTATCGCCGGGTGTATTCATAGTGTAGCCGGGCAAAACACCTGTTGTATTGTTTCCAATGGGCGTTCCATCCGCAAACCACTGGTACAACCCGTTTCTGCCCGGGAAAGGGGCTACTGTAATAGCAGTGCTAAGATCAAATGGAGCACAACGAATAGTTGGGTTGGCTTCGAATAGCGCTTTTGAATCCAGGTTCACGGTAATGGTAACCACGTTCGACATATTGGACTGTGGCCCGCTGCAAAGTGTTGTACTCACAGTCCGCCTGTATAGCGTTGTTTGTGTAAGTACTCCCGGATTAAAATCAAAATTGACAGCGCCTGTAATAGCAATCCAGTTCACTCCATCAGCACTTTGCTCCCAGGCATAAATATAAACACCATTGCCACCAGTGGGTAGGGTGCCTGTAATAGTTGCCGGGGCTGTATTAATACAAATACTTTGATCGGTTGAAATAGTATTGGTGGCAACTGAAGCCTGCACTGTTATGAAAATAATATTACTATATGTTTCGCAGGGGGCTGATGTTACTTTGCGCCTGAAGTACATTGAAGTAATAAGCGTAGTTGTATGATTTTGTAAAGTCGCGGAAGGTATATCTGTCCAGTTAATACCGTCGGCGCTTTCCTGCCATTGATAAGTATATGTTCCGGTTCCACCGCTTGGGTTATCACCTGTAATGGTGACAGGCTGCCCGGAACAGATGGTGATAACGGCGGCGCTGACCTGGTTTTGCAGGGCATTCAAATTATTTATCTCTACCTGGTCAGAGCTTGGTGGGCAAACGCCATTAGTGATCGTCCATTGAAAAATATAAGTTCCCGGTATTAATCCCGTAATAGTTGTTGATGGCGAAGAAGGATCTGTAATTATATAGCCAGTAGGGCCACTTATATACGACCATACACCTGTTCCAACAATGGCAGTATTACCTGCTAATGTTGTAGTGGTTGCTGCGCATACTGTTTGATCCGGCCCGGCTGCCGCTGTTGTAGCTACAGCAGTAATAATAACCTCTACAAGATCTTCGCTTGGTGGGCAAACGCCATTAGTGATCGTCCATTTAAAAATATAGGTTCCGGGTATCAATCCTGTTATAGTTGTTGACGGAGAAGATGCGGTTGTGATTAAAGGTGAATTAGGCCCGCTTACTGTTGTCCATATTCCATTGCCGGTAGCGGGAAT
>JAATGJ010000039.1 GCA_015654695.1 Chitinophagales bacterium
AAAATTGACGGCAAATGGAAAATTATAATCCTTGCCTATATCAGCCAAAATGAAAACCGTTTCAGTCTGCTTAAAAAACGTATGCCATCTATTACCGATAAAATGCTTTCTCAACAAATAAGAGAACTTGAAAAGGACGGCTTACTCACTCGCAAAATTTACCCGGAAATACCTCCGAGAGTGGAATACACCTTAACGGTTGATGCCAAAAGTTTGATTCCTGCCCTTGATATGATATATAAATGGGGGCAACGCCAAAAAAACAAAAAAAAGTCTTAGGTGCCGGGGGTTGGTCGGTTTTGTTGGGTCTGTCCATCGTTGCCACTAACGGTCGAGTATTTGCGAAGGCAGGGAATTCATTGATTGTCCAGCCCGGTACAAATGCCCATTTGAAAATATGGTGTTGAAGTTAAGAACCACAGCTGAACATTGAATGTCGAGCCCGAACTGCTGCTAATGCTTGTACATAGCTGATGTTACACTGTCAAGCCCTGCTTTTGCAAATACTTTTGTGTGTGTCCAGCGAAGCTGTTTTTGTGATGAGAGTAGGTCTCTCGGTGGGAGAAGCAGAGCAACCTTCACCATCAAACCGGTTGTATGCTGCGTTGCTCTAAGGAGTGAGGTGGTGAACACATTCGCTACGCTCAGTGCAGGCTTTACAACAGGTGCGTCTGTAAGAGCCGAACGTATAGTGAAGCGGCTGTGAGGTCTCGATAATTGTTACTGATGCAAAAAGAAACGATGCACATGATTGTTTCAACAGAGTTAACATTCACAAACCAGCCACAGGGACGGATGTACCCGTAGTAGTGATGATAGCATATGAAAGTAAGCAGTAGCGAAGGGGTACACAAGATGTAAAAACTGGTAAACATTAAACAACCGCAAGGAATGATTGAACTGTTTTCCAAACAAGGAGTAAGCGTACCCATTACCACCACCATGGTATGGGAAGCATACAAGCATGTAAAGCAAGGCGGCGAAGCACCCGGTACAGATGGAATGACATGGGAGTACTTACATACTCACCGCAGCCAACTATTGTATCAACTGTGGATACGTCTTGCATCAGGAAGTTATTTTCCAAAAGCCATCAGGGCCGTCAGCATCCCCAAGAAGGATAGAAGTAAAAGAGTGTTAGGCCTGCCCACATTATTGGACAGGATAGCACAACAGACAGTACGTGTACACTTAGAAAAATGTTTAGAACCCCGTTTTCATCAAAATTCGTATGGGTACAGAGCGGGCAAAAGTATGCACGATGCCATTAACAAGGCAAAGTTCAACAGCCAGCAGTACCCGTATGTAATGAAGCTGGACATCAAAAGTTATTTTGATACCATACCACACGACAAACTGCTGAAGGCATTACAATTTTACTGCAAAGAAAAATGGGTAAGCCTTTATGTAAGCCGGTGGTTAAAAGCCAGCGTAGTAAATGAAGATGGAAGCAAAACACAACCGCAAAGTGGCACACCGCAGGGAGGAGTAATCAGTCCGTTGTTATCTAATCTGTATTTGCATGTAGTGTTTGATGGATGGATGCTGCAAAGCTATCCGGGCATCCGGTTTGAACGGTATGCAGACGACATCATCATTCATACCAGGCGGGAACAGATAGCACAAAGCATACTGAACAAACTGCGAAAGCGTTTTACAGCATGCGGGTTAATCATTCATCCCACCAAAACTCAAATCATTTGTGTAAGACAAAGCCAAACAAAACGGAGTGTAAACGATGTTCACACTTTTGAAATGGGAGGTTTTGATTTTATACCGCAATGGGTAAAGGTGGAAGGAGAATGGAAGCTGTTGATACTTCCTTCGCCATCAAAGGCATCGAAGAAAGCGATAATGGATAAGATACGAGAGCTGAAACTACATACCCGAACGGGCAGTATATATGTAGTGGCGAATCTCTTGAATCCATTAGTGAGAGGATGGCAAAACTACTACTGTCACTTTATCAAAAGAGATCTGAACGACCTATTGCGCTTTGTAAACAGACGACTTGAAAAATGGTGTAAATGGAACAAGCGGATGAACTTGCGCAAGAGCCGCAGATGGCTCAACACATTGTACAAGTTGCAGCCCGGTCTGTTTGCCTATTGGAGTGTATGCCCCGCTTACTGATTGAAAGAAGCATCTTGAAGAGCCGTATGAATCGAGAGGTTCACGTACGGTTCTGTGAGGAGCAGGGGGTGAGAATCCCCTTGCTTACTCGACTGTGTGCAGTGTATTAGGAACTTATTCATCTTCTTCTTCATTTGTTTTATCGTCAAAATTTTTGGATAAGTAGCTCATGCCTTCATGATCACTCTCTTTTTTATAAATTTGATAAAGGATATTTAAAGCATTTTTTTTATTTAAACTTCCATAGATTGAACGCTTAAGTTTTCTTTCGGCTGTTTCACGATCGCCGGAAATATAATAATCATATTGAGCTTCCATCACTAGTTTCATATCGACAGCCCTCGGATGAGGATTTATTGACATTTTATCGATCAGCTCTTTTAACAATTTGTCTTCATGAATACCATTAGAAGGCCTGTGCACTAGACATCTAAAATACGCCTGAATATAAAATGGATTATTTTTATGTTTGTTATAGTTCTCTAAAGCTAAAGATTCAGCTTGGGTATATTGATCCAATGCAAAAAGGGTAAGAACCAATTCACTTCGAGCCTGGATTTTGTATGGCATGTTTTTTACCGCAATTTCTAAATGTTGCTTTGCTTTTTTATAATTTTTTCGAATTCTGTTATAAAGTCCAAACAGGAATTCGTTTTCGGGGAAATCGAAAAATCTTATTTCTGATTCAAAACGATCATCTTTTAGTCTAGCGTATGATAAGCATAAAAAATAGTGTATTTCTCTTTCGATTTGCTTTTCTATATAACCAGAATTTTCAATTATTCTGTTTGCCAGAACGATGAGTGATTTATATTCTTTTTTATCATATAATGCAGAGATGCTTTTTAAAACTAAAGAAGGTAGTAATAGACGATCTGGTATATTCTGTCCGTTTATCAACCCTTGTTTTAGTGTATTAAGAGTGTCCGAATATGTTGGAATGTCAGATTGATCATTTACTATAGTAGTAATTTTATGTGTTATCCTTGACTGTATACTAGTTGATATCTCTGCTCTATTACGAGATATGTAATCTGCTAAAGCATAATCAATTTTCAAGAATTCTTTGCTTACACCAACTAGTTCATGTGCTCCGATTGTAAATAGTTTCTCCAATGCTAAATCTAAATTCGGATGATCGAAAAAAATGTCAACTAGATAATCGTAGCTAATTGTGCCAAATTTCGCTAAAACAACAACAAGATCCTTTGTCTCAATATTTTCGATAATATTCCGAAACTGGGTCAGTAGTTTATTGTCATAATAGTCAGTTATATATTCCCGCATTTTTAGCACAGTATCAACACCTTGATCTTGTATCAGATCGGCGGCATAAAAAATTTGTTCCGGAAAACCATTCAAAAATGAAAGTATTACTTCTAATTTTTGCCTATCAAATGAGATATTGCGATTATTCATTATCTTAATAAATAGCTTCTCTTTATCGGAATCTGACAAAAGCGGTATATGTTGATTTATAGTCTTAAATTTTAATTGTATCAGTTCACTACGAGATGGTCTAAATTTTGATATTATACAGAATGAGATTTTATTTTCAAACTCGAGATTATTTGAAAGTTTAACAAACCAATCATTAAGCTCACCTATTCTTGTAATTAAACAACCATTATCAATAAAAAATATAACTTCATGATTATTGACATATTCAATTATCATGCTCTTTAGAAATTCGATTTTTTTATCTATGTTTTTTGAAAGAAGATCAGCTACGAAATCTTTTTTATACGAATAATATCCCTCGTCTAATTTAAGAATTAAGTCATCAATTCCATCGGTTGATTCAAGAGTAATTGGTATAGGCTCGTAAGCACTAGAAAATAACTTATTTTTTTCTAGTACTTTTTTTAAAAACGTTCGCCTTCCAACACCTTCGAGCCCAGAGATAAGAATTGTAGTAGGTTTTAAATTTTCTATATTAATGTATTTGTCTTCAAATTCTTCAATTAATGAATTACGCCCAACGAAATTTCCAAGTCTCTCAGCTATTTTTGGATTTGCTTCAATAATAATCTCTCTTAACTGTCTTTTTATTTTTCCGACTATTATATTTAGGTTTGAAATATGCTTTAAGTCATAATTGTTCCTGATCCAAAGAGGAATACGGGGATCAGAATGTGTAACGTTTTTGTCAATATTTAATGGTAGAAACCTTTTTATTTGATTTAGATCTAGTCTGTCTTTCGATTGATTTACTTCGTATTTGACCCAATCAGAATCTAAGGCTGCATTAGATAAAATAAGAACAAAGAGGTCTGTTTTATCTAAATTTTCAAATATTTGCGATATCGTTTTAGCTCCAGCTTCAAAAGTATATTTGTCCACAACGCAATTATTCGCTCCTAATTTTTTGAAAAGGTCCTCAGCTATTGGTTTGTTTTTACTACTATGGGATATAAATGCTATGGCCATAAATACTTTTTTTATATGATAAAACCCGAATTCTCAATTTCTTGAAATGCCTCAGCAACACTGCACACAACATGTGTATTGTCGAAAGTACGAACATATTGCTTTTTTTCTTTGAATATTGTTGTTCTGATTTTCAGTTATTTAAACCTGTTTTGACGACATTTTAGTTATCTCATCTAGTTGCGACAATATAGCCAGTCCAATTGAAATATTTCATTATAAAAAATCCTTTATATCCTCCAATGGGCTTAAAATATTCAACATGTTCTTATTGGTAACATGAAGGTAACGCAAAGTGGTTTTTATATCATTGTGTCCAAGGAGCTTTTGAATAAAAACAAAATCAGTCCTTTATCCAGCAAATGTGTGGCAATGCTATGCCGGAGCATATGCATACTACCAGTTTTACTTATTCATGCCTTATTCTTATGAAAACGATTTTTTGCATTTAGTGAAACTGATGCCGGTTAAAGGCAAGAGTTTTCTGCTGTGCTGATATCCTGTGATATTTCAGCCCGAACTCCTGATTGTAAAGGTACTGAAGATGAGAATAGAGTTTTTGCATGAATATATTCGTTTAGCGGCTATATATCCAAAGCCCATGTTAAAGACCGTTTGATTGTCGCCTTCTCGATTCTATAAAGTTGACGATTGTTCGCTGGTTTCCTAAGAATAAAAGGCCGATGAGTACTTCTGATAATGAAGTAAAGAGCCGGCTATAGTCAAAATGCTCCGCTCCAAACATGCTTTTCCTGGAATCAACAAACTGATACCAGGCGTAAAAATGCCGTACAAACTGGGGTATGGCGAAAGTCAAAATAAGAATTCCCGAAATAATTATGGCAATGGTATAAACCGAAGACCTATGTAAATTGACGACAAGGGGTTCCTCACTCAGATTAGAAGTTAGTTGGAGTTTGGAAACCAGCCAGGCGGTCTTAAAAAGAAGGAGGCAGACAATACCAAAGTACAGCCCAAATACTAACAGTGAAACAAATAAAGAAAACAAAGCAAAGTCTGCCGAGATGTCCAACATCTGATGAAGATTGGATAGGATAGGAGGAATTGAAAGCAGAACTTCCTTGATAAGGTAAATCCCGAATACTTTTAGAATGATTGTGAAAAGGTCTTTTGCTTTCATAATGTATGTTATTGACAGAAGTAAATGAGCAGGGCATTCTACTGTCTGATATACTGTGATGATTCAGCCCGGACTGTTGCTGGGCAAAGTTAGTGTAGTGGATGTTATATTCTATCGCTGAGATTTATTCGTTCACTACGAGGTGCAGAGTGCATAAGATTGCGATATGAAGTTGAAAATTTATTCTTTAAGCCGTCATATAGCCAAAGACCTTTGTGCAATTTTATCCGATTAATCTATAATTGCCGTAAACAATAGCGGATTCGTTCTGCGGCTGTTGGTATCCTCGCTATGATATATTGTAATTAAGATCATGTTCGATGAAATTTCCCGGAGTATGATTTTTTTTATTTTGTTTTTAGGAACATAGTACTCTGTTGGATAAGTAAAATCAGGATTGTCATAAATGGTGTCAATTAAATAGCGACTTTCAAAAAAGCCTTTTTTTACAAAAAGCTTTGGAAGCTTTGGAATATACATAAGGGTTCCAGGATCTTCTTCAAGCCTGTATTTATTGTCCTTATAAAACAATTTCTTATTGTAGTCGTCGATAATTTCGAAGGTAATGAACGTGCCGGAAAAGCTGAGCACAAAAACAAGTGTTCCAAAAAGCATGTTGAAAATGCCATGATAGTTTCTGGCAGAATAGACCCAGTATAAAAAGATTGAACTCAAACACCATGACAGGTAGATAAAGCTGCTTGAACGATATCCCCTCCAAAAAAGATTATATTTTGAAAGGACCTGAGTAGAAATAAAAAAAAGAAAGGTCATTATAAATATCCAAAAGAAGACTTTAGTTACAGTTAAGGAAAAGGAAAGTTTCGGAGCAAAAAACTTCATTGCTAAAACGAGGGCCGGGATGATAAATAAGATTAGCAAAAGCATTTACACCAGAATTGTTTTTTGAAAATTATCAATGTTTTAATTTAAATGCTTTGGTTTTGTTACACTGGTTTTCAGTTCAGGTATTCTGTTACCACTTTCATCCAGCAGCTACGCAGTTTCTGTTTAACCAATTTTTTATCTGAAATGTGAGAGAAGTTGTCATAATAATGCTCCAGGATTTCCTTAGTCAGCAAGTAGGCTTTATCATCATCTTTCAGATGTATCCGAAAATAACGGTGAAGGATCGGATACCAGGCAATAGCCAGTTGAATCCCTTTATCTTGTGGCATGGGTTATAGTGTTTAATGTAGTTAAAGTTATGAAAAGCTCTATTTCCTGTTTAAATAAATTCCTGCCAGAAGCAGGGCAGTGCAGATGCTTAAAAATACGATAAGGGGTTTCCAAACCTTTTTAGATTCGTAAGCCAGGTAGTCAATAAAAAATTTGTCCCACAAAAAGAATGTAAGAATAAAACTTGCTATCATGTTTCCTAATACAAATTGAACCAGGTTATCTGGAATTATTCCTACCATTAATTTCTTAAAAAGAAATGTCCAAAGAATGCTTCCAATAATAAAATAAGGGGCAAACTTTTCTTTACCTACCGCTCTTAAATTGTAAGAAAACAATATGCAACCGAATACGGAGGATAGGAGGGTTAATCCAGCTATAGCCTGTTTAGAGTAAAAACGTGGTTTCATTATTGGTAAAGGTAGCAGACAATCAGGGGTCCTGGATGAAAAATTGAATGCGGGACTTTGTTGCGGGGCTCCACTTTATGGAGAAACGAGTTTAGTTGGTGGTTAAGGCAGACTGTGAAGGCTGAGGGAATTTTTGAAAATATAAATGATACATTACTAATAACTATGACTATTCAATGATGATCCTGAATTGAAAGTGCAGATTGGTGGATAGTATTTTGATTTTCTTTTCGCTTTTATCGGAGAAGCTTGTTCCAAATAGCTTCAGGATTTAACCAAAATTCTTCAGTAGGCCCCGTTATTTTTTATTATTAACCAAATGGTGCCATTTGATTATTTCAAAGAAACCTGTGCGAAAGATCAGGTTTTGTGATGAGAAGAAAAATGAATTTCCGGACACTGGTTAAGCACCTATCAATTATGGTTGTTACAGCATTATCGTCCGGCTGCCCTCGCAGGCAAAAAAGATTCCTGAACTCAAATAAAATGTTACTACCCTTCAATCAGGTTGTTAAGTGTCGTTAAACAGACGTAAAAAATCGAAAAGTCTGAAGTAATACGATTAATTAAGAAAATTGAATACCGGTAAAAAGTTAGCAGTGGTTGGTGGAGGTGATACCGGCTCGAACTGCGTCGGTACTTCTAACAGGTAAGGAAAAACATCAATCACTCAATTGGAACTATTGTCAAAATGACCAATTTATCGAAACGAATTTGTCCAGTGGTTCCCTTCCTGATATTTTTAAACAACTATATGGGATGAAAAAGCCATCCGAAAGCATTAAAAATTATTGACTTCGAGATGAAAATTGTTGAGGAGTGCTAAGCAAACTGGCGCGACCAACAATGGTTTTTGTTCATCCCCAACACGCTGTTTTTATTCTGGAATTGGATTAAACAGACTGGGGAGAAAATCGAACCAATCTTCCGGTAGTTTTTACATCTCGCGATATGAGGTGTGGACAAAGTCTTGTTGTTTGGGCTATCAGTGAAGGAAGGGAATGAGCAAACAAAGCAGATGAATATCCATGCATTAATATCTTTGGACAATAGGACTTTTAAAATACAGATAAGTCACTGATTTGTTGATGTTAGCAAATACACCAGTACGCCGATTCCCCGATCAAAGTTTCAACCCCCTGGATTTTGCTCATGACTCCTGGTCTGACCTTTTTTTATGGCGGTATGGTACACCAGAAGAATGTCTTCTCCACCATGATAATAAGTTTCGTAGCTGCAGGTCAATTGGGCGCTTTGGATTTTTCGGCGGAACTGTAGTTCATATTTCAGCTGGTTGTGAAGCGACGGCAGGTGTGCCGGTATTAAAATGGAAGAGAACCCACCCTTATATTCCTCATATATTAATTGGAGCCGGTTTACTTTGGTTCGTCAGGTTTGGCATTAACTACTAACACTTTATCGGTTTCTGCGCAGGGGTCGAAATAGGTCTTGCGGCCATCACATCCCAGAGGGTTTTGTTGCTAATTGGCATGAAGCTATTTTCAAAAATCCACCCAAGATGACAAATTAGATGCTTTTCCAGGTCCTTGTTTATGGGGTATGGGGCAAGCTGATAACCGGTAGTTTTGCAAAGTTGTAATGATTTGATTTTGTTGGATATATGCATCTCGCAGCTTTCGTACAGGACTGATAATAGGTATAAAATGGGATTTCTGCCAAGGGTGTTAAATCAATTATAACTATATTATTTTTAATGTTATATGTTTAATATTAAGCTGTGGTGCTTCCTATTATACAGAGCCTAAGTGCTTTTATTTTTTAAGTGTTACACAATCGGTTGATTTTTAATTGATTATAAACTATCAATTAGCTAGAAATATAAATTATAATATATATAATAAAAAATTAAGAAAATTTGAATATTTAGTAACAAATGACCTTAAATATGTGGTTTTTTAAAAAATATTACCAAGTTTACTTTAACTTACAAATAAGGGATAAAAATAATCTCAAATTTTAATTTATATAAGGCATTTAAAATCAATGTTATGGAAGTTTCACACCCCCTATTACAAGAGAACTCTGACCGGCGGCGCCATTTAAGAGATTTTGTTAACAATATCTACCTGATTTTCAAAAAGTTATCCCCCATGGAGCACTCAGCTTCCGCTATAACATTGGGAATAACCATGATTTTAAGCATTGTTGGCTGGAAAACGCATACCGAAACCAATACAGCAGGTTTTCCGCAGTTAATTAAGGATGGGCTTTTTTTCATCGAGAAGGGATGCCAGGTAGTTTCAGCACTAATCATGTCGTCAGCGATTATTGTTTTTTTCTTTGATCTTAAAGAGAATGCTTCCTTTTCGAAGCTATGCAAGTGGATAAGGAGAGTAAAACAATTAATCGCAATCAAATATGAGTACAGATATGTTCATTCTCCAAATTCACCCGACTCAAATTGGAAGGAAGAGCTAAAATTGATTACTGAGCTGGGGCGAATGGCGTATGGAAATTCAATCAAAAAAGCAGAACGGTTCCGCGCTTATCTCGAATGGTTCCTGGCGAATAAACTTTGTTTCATGGTACTCACTGCAAACGGATACCCTATTGGATTTATTTGCTGTCTTCCGATGGCAACCGGTGAAAATCGTGAAGGGAAAAAACACTACGATGGTCAATGTAGCGAATTTGATATAAATAAATCCATGATAAGTGAGAAAACTTCAAATCTTATTTTACAACAAGGCGTGTATATACATCCGCGTTTTCAGAACGAGGAGACTATAAAGTTGTGCCTGGAATGTTATGCCTGGATGATCGCAAGTCTAATTAGTTCAATTGAAGGAACTATAATTTATGCGGAACCGATATCACCTGCAAATAATACGTTACTTAGACTTCTTGGATTCGTATCCAGTCGTAAAAAAAGCCGTCTGGGAAGAGATCTTTATGAAAAAAGGCTCGACAATATAAATGATGAAAGCTACTTAATTGTTCAAAATATCATTGAAAAATTCAATTCAAGAAATAATTTTTCAGACTTCAATTACAATTGAAAACGTAGTTTCTTTCTATCAACCATCATTAATACCACTACGATTTGCAGGTTAATGGATTTTGAAGCAAATGTAAAATTTGCTTTCAGGGATACAAAAGAATCTCAAAATTTCAAAAACATATTGAATCAGGATTTCTGCCGGCTTTGTAACTATTATTTCCGCTTCTATAATTCGCCAATGGCTTTAACCACTCAATGGCGATCCATTGCATATCATCTCTTTTATTGACTATTTGCTATATTGAATTAAAACATTTTAAATTTTTCAATATAAGGCATTTTAATATACTGGTATTTGATTTCGGTCTGCCTGGAATGCAATAGACCTGGTGTAAAATAATCTTATTGCAGGCAGGGCGAATTGAAATACCCAATGGCCTTACCTGCCGCCGTTGTTATGACTTGTTTTGCCGGAGGCTGCATAAAAAACAAGGCGTAAATACGGCGGCGGTTCTGTTATAATACGGCTAACAAATCCGGAGTTGTAAATTCTTCAAAATCAACTACTAATAAAATTAGTATAAAAATACTAAAAAAATTGGTAACGTTGTCGAACTATGTTTATCAACTGCCATACCTTTTTTAGCTTTCATTACGGGACGTTTTCAACACGGCAATTGGTGGAAACAGCCGTGGAAAAGGGCGTGACGGCCCTGGCGCTAACCAATATCAATTCGACCTGTGATGCGTGGTCCTTTGTGAAGATCTGCCGGGAGCATAAGGTCAAACCGATCCTGGGGGCTGAGATCCGTAATGGGGATAAGCTACTTTATATCCTGATCGCTGCTACTAACAAAGGCTATGCATGGATCAATCAATTTCTCTCTGAACACTTACTGGCAAAGAAAGATTTTCCGGCATCTTCTGATGAACTAACATTTTTTGAAAATGGCTGGGACGGGTTTGTGATCTATCCGCCGGGTGTGAAGCCATTAAAAGATTTGCGGATCAACGAGCGAATTGGCATTAAGCCTTCTGAAATTAATAAACTGTTCAGTATTGACTTGCGTGACCATGAAGAGAAATTCGTGATCCGCCAGCCGGTGACGGTGCAAAATAAAAAGTACCATTCCCTGCACCGGCTGCTGCGCGCCATTGATAAAAATGTATTGCTGTCGCAATTACCGAAAGACACGGAGTGTGCAGAAGATGAGATTTTTCCTGAACCTGTTCACCTGATGAACCGGTTTCAGCAATACCCGTTCATGATCTCCAATACGTACAAATTAATGGATGCATGTAAAATCGACATGGAGTTTCATAAGGATAAGACGAAGAAAGCCTATACCGGAAGTTTGGAAGGTGACAGGATATTGCTCGAGAAGCTAGCGATGGACGGGTTCGCGCAACGGTATGGCAAACGAAACGATGTAGCGGCGGAGCGACTGCAAAAGGAATTGAAGATAATCGGTAATATGGGATTTAACTTTTATTTCCTGAGCAACTATGATATCGTGCGGTATGCGCAGTCAAGAGGATTTTATCATGTCGGGCGTGGGAGCGGGGCCAATTCCATTGTGGCCTACTGCATGGGTATTACGGATGTGGACCCTATCGAACTGAATCTATATTTTGAACGATTCCTGAATCCTGAGCGGACATCACCACCGGATTTTGATCTTGACTTTTCGCATACTGACCGGGATGAAGTGATGGATTATGTATTCAAGCGTTACGGCAGTGAGCATGTTAGCCTGGTCGGGAATTTTACCACCTACAAAAATGATTCTATCATCCGTGAACTCGGAAAAGTATTCGGGCTGCCGGATGCTGAGATCAAAGCACTTCAGCGAACGAATGTCCCGCGTGATAAAATGCAGCATCTCATCATGCAGTACGGAAGCCTGATGCGGAAGTTCCCCAGCAACTGTTCCGTTCATGCCTGCGGGATGTTTATTTCGGAAGAACCCATTACCCATCATGCAGCGTTGTTCATGCCACCGAAAGGAATGCCGACTTCCCAACTTGATATGTATGCGGCTGAAGATATCGGTCTAAACAAGTATGATATATTAAGCCAGCTGGGACTCAGTCATATCCGGGAAGCGCTGCGGCTGATCAAACTCAATAAAGGAATTGATATCAATATTCATGATACGAATAAATTTAAAAAGGATCCGGCCATCAATTTGCAAATCAGGAATGCTAATTCCATTGGATGTTTTTATATCGAGTCACCGGCCATGCGGCACCTGCTGATGAAGCTGAAGTGCAATGATTATTTAACGCTGGTAGCAGCAAGTTCCATCATCCGTCCCGGTGTAGCAGAATCAGGCATGATGAGAGAATACATCAACAGGTATCACAACCGAAATTCGATAAAATACCTGCATCCCATTTTTGAGGAACACCTGTCGGAAACTTTTGGTGTTATGGTATTCCAGGAAGATGTGATCAAGATCGCCCACTACTTTGCCGGCCTTTCTCTTGGTGATGCGGATGTTCTTCGCAGGGCGATGAACGCCTCCAAATATAAAGGGAGCAGTTTTGAGATTATCCGCAGCAAATATTTTGCGGCCTGTAAAGGGAAAGGACACCCAGATGAACTGGCCGCTGAAGTATGGCGGCAGATGGAAAGTTTTGCAGGCTACAGTTTTTGCAAAGCACATTCCGCCAGCTACGCTGTGGAAAGTTATATGTCGTTATACCTGAAAACGTATTTCCCTAAGAAATTCATGGTGGCCGTGATCAATAATTTCGGCGGGTTTTATTCGACGGAACTTTATTTTATTGAACTGTTCAAAGCCGGTGGTAAAATTGAACCGCCCTGTATCAATCACAGTGATGAATATACGAATATCAAAGAGGATGAAGTGTATGTGGGGCTGATCCATATTAAAAGTTTACGGAGGGACCTTAAGGAAAAAATACTGGAGGAAAGACTGAAGAACGGTCCTTACCTGCACCTGCAGGATTTTATTGAACGGATAAACCCCGGTATCCAGCAACTAATGATCTTGATAAAGGTGGGCAGCTTCCGCTACACCGGAAAAACGAAAAAACAATTACTATGGGAAGCGCATAGCCTGCACAAGAAACATCAACTCCAATTACAAACGTCTCAACCGCTCTTCCATGAACCTGCTATTCAATTTACCTTACCTGATCTGTCGGATCATCCGCTGGATGATATTTATGACCAGATATATCACCTGGGGTTTCCGCTATGTAATCCTTTTGCTTTAGCGGATGATGACCCCGCAACCTATGTTCCTGCCAGGGATCTTTTCCAACATGCGGGTAAGTATGTGACTGTGCTTATTTACTTTATTACCCACAAGCATGTACCGACAAAGAATGGTGACGAAATGTATTTTGGCACCTTCCTCGACAGCCAGCTGGATTGGGTGGATACGGTGCATTTTCCTGAATCAGCGAAAAATTATCCATTAGATAAATCCGGTTTCTTTCGTGCCACCGGCAAAGTTACATTGGACTTTGGTGTTGCCAGTCTTGAAGTGACGAAAATGGAAACAGTGAGTTACCGGGCAAGACAGTATGCTGACCTATGACCGTCATATCGCTCATTTGGATATGGATCAATTTTTCATATCTGTTGAACGGCTCCGGAATCCGAAGCTGGCAGGGAAACCCCTACTAATTGGCGGCAGTAATGACCGGGGTATTGTGGCGGCCTGCAGTGAGGAAGCCATGCAATTCGGTATTCATGTGGCGATGCCGATGCGGATCGCTTTACGGTTGTGCCGGTATGCTACCGTGATGAAAGCTGATTTTGACGAGTACAGCAAACACTCCATGTTAATCACGGAGATAATAAAAGATTCTGTTCCGCTCGTTGAGAAATCGAACCTGGATGAATTCTATGCAGACCTCAGTGGCATGGATAAATTTTTCGGCTGCATAAAGTTCACGCAAGAGTTGCGACAGAAAATCCGCAAACATAGCGGTTTGATCTCCAGTTATGGTCTTGCCAGCAATAAGTTAGTCAGCAAGGTAGCAGCGGGCCAGGTTACTCCGAATGGTCAGCTCGAAATTCCATTCGGTAAGGAGAAAATATTCCTTGCCCCGTTAAGTATAGTGAAGTTGCCGGGTGTTGGCAAAGAGACTGCTTTCAAACTTATTGATATGGGTGTAGAAACTATTGCATCACTCAGTAAGATACCAGCTGAAATGCTTTGCGACGTCGTGGGCAAATCCGGTAATGAATTATGGCGCCGGGCGAATGGTATTGATGAATCACCGGTGATACCTTTCCAGGAAAAAAAATCCATCTCCATTGAACATACATTCCAGCAAGATACCATTGATATGAATATCCTTCACGCGAAGCTGGCGAAGATGACTGAGAGCATTGCCTTCGAATTGCGGCAACAAAAAAAAGTAACAGGATGTATCGCACTGAAGTTGCGTTATTCCGATGGTGATACGCAGACGATCCAACAATCCATTGCTTATTGCAATACGGATCATGTTCTGCTGGATGTAGTAAAGGAATTGTTCAGGAAGTTATTTACCCGGCGACTATTGATCCGGTTGCTCAGCATCCGGTTTACGAACCTGATACCCGGAACCTACCAGATCAATTTGTTTGAGGATAGCCAGGAGATGATTAAGTTATACCAGTCGATTGATCATATCAAAAAACGGTTTGGGGAGAAATTAGTGGGGAGAGCGAATTCTATTGTTAAAAGGGACAATCAGTAAATTTGCTGATAGATACACTGACATGCCGGAAATGATACTGCGATATTTTAAAGCTAATGATGAAAATGTGGAAGCATTGGAAACCCCTTATATTTTTCTGTTCAACGCCAAGCAATGGAAGGATCAAAGCGAGTTACAATTTGAAATTGACATCAGCGACCCTGTCCAATTAAGGCAATTCGTTGATGAGGTGATCACGCAACAAATGGCACTCCCAAAAGGAAGTACAGAATACAATGAGTACTTTGCCCTGAGATTTAATTTATTGAATGAAGAGGGAAAAGCAGAAGTATTATCAGGAACCACGAAAGAAAAAGGTGAAGTAGTTGATTTATTGACAAAAAAAATCCTTGCGGACCCGAAATTGCAAAACCGTAAGGGCTTGATAAGGTCCAATTTTTTTACAAGAACAGGTATATGTTGTTTTACATCCGATAAAACGAGTTTGACAAAAAGTTACCATTGGGATGTATTTACACTAGGAGGAAATGGGTTTTGTGTCGAGTATGATTGGCGTGTATTGATGAAACATTTTGAATCCAGCAACGCCGGTATTAGGGGTGAAAAGGTGAGTTACTATTTCCAAAGAAATAAACCAAAGCTAATTCTGTCGTCCTCCTTTTCGCAGAGGGTTATTGATAATTATTGTGAAATTATATTCTCACTCCGGGAAGATATGCAGCAAGAGCATGAGTTTAGGCTTGCAAAAGTTTACAAGCACGACATTGAAGATAAAGACGAATTGCGTAAGCAAATCATCCCGGCCGAGGCTATCAAGTCGGTGATATTCGGGGCTCACATAACATCTTCTTCCAGGAACAGGATTGAGATTATAGTGAAAGAGAGACTACCCGGTGTCCAGTTGAAGCAGATGAAGATCAGCGATAGTAAGTATGCCATAGAAGAAACTTGATCAGTGCGACGCCCAACAACTATTCATGTTGTATATAGAAAAGTTCAATTAGATCGACAATCAAATCAGAAGGATCTTCTCCTCTTTCTTTCATCAACAGCATTTCCCTTAAATGATCCTTTGTCAGAAACAATATAACCTTGCGATCGTTGGTATATATTGTATTTCTTCTGATTCTTGCCTGATCATTTGGTTCCTTCGAACAAACTAAAAAGGCGAGCCGACCCATAGGGTTTGTTATATAATTAAGTGCACAATTGACTTCATCAGGTCCAATTTCAATTGCATCATAGTTTTTATATTCTATTAGAATCAAACGAGCCTCTAATTCCTGAAAAAGATGATACCAATTCTTAGATAATGCGACGCCACCAGGTGCGATATTTCGGTTGGGATAGATAGCATCCCTACGGTTGATACCGGAAAGAGTTTTTGCCTGGCGCTGAGGTGCCTGAAGGGGTGGTACAAACAAAAAAGTAAAAATTTCAGTGCATAATTCCTCAAACTGTGCCCAACCAGGTGTGCCGATTGGGCAATTGTCAAGTCTTTCTATAAAATCATTTACTTGACTCATCTGGAAAAATATTTGTCAAGCAAACGCTTGTGTTTTGATATTAAGAGTTTCAAAGCAACTCCATCAATTACTTCGATTCGGGTGCGGTCAAATTTTTTCTGATCCTCCAAAAATTCCTGTGCTGCAGACGTAAGTATCGAATTTGTTACCAACAGCAGGGTTGCGCCTGAATAGGATAATTTACTTTTGTTGGATATTAGCTGCTGAAGAGTACTGACACTAAATCTGTCCTGTTTATAAAATTTTACCTGAACAATCCAGGATTCAAGGTATGAAGTCCCAAAAGGGTTCTTTGATTCGTATCCTGCTATAATATCAATGCCGCTATCTTGAGTCGAACCAGATCTTTCGATATTTTTGAAATTATATTCTTTCAAAAGGTCCGCTACCAGGTTTTCAAATTGTAACGGATCAAAAGTATCAAACGTTATTTCCGGTATCACCTTGAGTTTCTTGACGATTTTGTCTATCCCACTCTCAAAATTGCCAGTCAGGTTTATATATTCAAATCCCAATAGATCAGAAGGGACATTTGTTTTCTCTAGCAACACTAGCAAAACTGTTATTTTTCTTTTGTGAAATTCTTTTAATGTTGCTAACAATTCGTTGTTGATCCATGATGAGGCGGAAAAATTACTCGACAGGAATATCAGGACTATTTCACTTGTTTCAATTCGGTATTTTATTTCACGTTCCCATGATGTTCCTGCAACAATGCTGCTGTCTTTGTATATATCAATCCCATTATCATTTAATTCCTTGGCAATCTGGTCTACCCTGGACTTATCTTTAAAACTGTAAGACAGAAAAACTCGTTTTTTCTTTTCCATGTTCGATTGCCTTAAAATACAATTGTTTATTAACCCAATATTGGAGAATAACCTATGATCTTATAACATTGAAATTAAAGTTATTGGTGGAATTAAGCCAATTGAATCAAATTTTTGGTTAGTACTAAGAAATTTAGTAAATTAGCATTCTAAAAGCGAATGCTATGAAACAGACAGGAATTGTGATGCCGGGTTACCGGATGAATGATTATATAGTCATCCTGAATCCACCCGCAGAATTAAGCAATAAAATCCGTGTTATCCGGGAAGATTTTAATAAGGAATATAGGGTTCCTTCCACACCGGGTAAACCCAATTTACTCCTTTGTAGTTTTACCCAGCTGACGATGATGGAAGATCGCATCATCCGCAACCTTGGCCAGATTGCGATGGGTTATCCGCCGTTCAAAGTTGAAGTGAGAGATTTCGGAAGTTTTCCGTCCCATACGATCTATGTCAATGTAACATCGAAAGTTCCCATCCAGGCGCTGGTGCGTAAAATCCGGAGTGAAGCGCAGGCGTTAATGAAATTCAGTAATGATCATAAGCCTTATTTTTCAACAGAACCACATTTTACACTGGGAAGAAAATTGAAACCGTGGCAATACGAGAAGGCTTGGCTTGCTTATTCGAATAAACATTTTACCGGCAGGTTCATCGCCAGTGAGATGTTACTTTTAAAACGTGAGCATGGAGTTGATAAAGCCTGGCAGGTCGCCAAGCATTATAAGTTTGAGAATTTGCCGATTGAAACCAAACAAGGAGAATTATTCCTATAAACTTAACTATATGATACCAGTTGCCAAACAAAGTTCTATGTTACCGCTTAGTTTCCCGGTTACTATTGTCGTTATTAAACAACAGGCGACCGTTCTGAAAGATCTTAGTGATGTGTCCTGCTATAGATATAAAGTGAAGTTCGAGGATGGCACCCAGGACATCTTTACATTGGTGGAGGAAGATACAGCGTTGTTTGTAAAGGCGAATAAAAAAGGACATGAACATTATGCCAATGCGCTTGTAAACGATTTATATGAACTAAGCAAGGTTGAACCCGGTCAATTCTGTTATATACTACCCATGTCTTTAGCTGGTGAAGACATTAATGTATGGATGGTGGAAGAAGAACCTGACCCAGGCGAAATGGATTGCGTCATGGTTTCCTATAACCGGGGACTGCGGTTCCAGTTATACCTCGCCGGAGACAATGATGGCTGGAAGGTCCGCGAGTTAGCTTATGAATTAAGTCCCGAAGAAAAAAAGCTTGCCGCAGAACTGGCGGCTGCTTTTGGGGTAATACAGGGCGAGGTACAACTTCAAAAATCAATTTAGGGCTATCTTGCGGCTCAATAAATTGACTCATGGAATTTGGCCGGTTACCGATAACTGAACTTGATACAGTCAACTTCACACTGCCAGCCGATCCGGCAATGAACGCAACTGTCCTGCCGGGAAAGCCAGCTGACCGGTTCAGGTTCAACCTTGGGTTGTCGCGATGGGGCCGCAGGGAATGGATCGGAAAGTTATACCCCCACAAAACCAAGGAGAAAGAATTCCTTGTCTATTATGCCCGTCATTTCAATGCCATCGAACTCAATGCCACTCATTACAAACTGTACCACGAATTAACAACCAGGAGGTGGAAAGACCTTGCCAACAACCCGGATTTCCTTTTTTGCCCCAAGATGTACAAAGGCGTAACGCATGTAGGCTCCCTGCGCGACAAAGGTCCGGTGATGGAAGAATTTTTATATGGCGTGAAGGGTTTTGGGGAACAGTGTGGACCGGTCTTCATTCAATTCAGCGACAATTTCGGTCCCAAGCGATTTGCCGAGTTACATGAATATCTCAATACATTTCCGAAGGATGTCAACTTTTTTGTTGAGGTACGTGATCCGGGTTGGTTTAATAAAGAAACAATTTTTGATACACTGAAAGATCTAAACATCGGCTCGGTGATCACCGACGCAGCCGGCCGCAGGGATTGTGTTCATATGCACCTGCCAGCACCCAAATTATTTGTGCGTTTTGTGGCGAATGATATGCACCCGACCGATAAGGTCCGGATCAAAGACTGGGCGGGACGCATCCGGGAATGGAAAGATAAAGGGCTTGAAGAAGTGAGTTTTTTTATTCATTCCTATGATGAAAAAGCCGTTCTCGATGTTTGTATGTATGCTATTGACACGTTCAATGAAGTTTGTGATGCGAAGCTGAAGCCTCTCCGGATGGGTGGCTTGACACTTTTCTGATCACATATGGACGTTGTCTATTTCCTTGCCGATTATTTCGCAGATGGCAGGGTCGATCAAATCTGATTTTGTTTTCCAGGTCATACTCATATCCCCGGCTTCAATGAATAGTTCAAAGGTCTTCACCACTGTCGGAGAAAATAAATGGACCAGGTAAGTATTTTCTGTCACCCCATGCATTTTTATTTCTTGCGGCGAGAGTTCCAAAAAGTGACGGATATCGGCGAGATACTTTTTACCTCCATAGCTGAACTCATATTTAATTTTCCCCTGCTCCATTTATTCAAAGACTAAAGCAGGGAGAAGCGGATATTCGCAAGGTACCAACGGATCTTCTGCCGTCCGGAATTGTTTGTCAATTGTATACGCTTCCATCGCAGATGATGGTATTTGAAATGTTGCGATCTCCGTAATTCTTTTCTCATTCAAATCTCCGAACAACCATTCCCAGGCGAGATCTTCCGTTAATACCGTGGGCATTCTTTTCTTGACATTGTGAATCTGGGACATGAGCGAATTGGATGCAGTCGTAACGATCGCCATACTCTCTACATATTCACCTGTCTCTGCATCGGTCCAGGGTTGCCAGATGGCCGCCATATAAAAAACCTCCGAGTCTTTCAGACCCACACGATAAGGAAAAGTTTCCGTTGCTTTTAATGGTTGACCTTTCTTGCCCAACTTTGCTTCGTGACGGTATTCATAGAAACCCGCGGAGAGTGCCAGGCATCTCCTTTTCAGCGCTGCTTCCCGGTACCATTTATCCTTCAGCAATAATTCTTCTGATACTGCATTCAACGTCGTATAAGCTTTCTGAAACCTGCCTCTTGCATCTGTATAGCCTTCACGGAATTGTTTTACCTGTGCCCTTGTTTCAATAAACGGCCAGCGGCCTGCATCCGGGATAAAGCCCCATTCCATTTCCACCACATCAACATCTTCTTTTTCCTCTATTCTTTTCATCACCGGCACATTACCATATGCAAACCCATTGTGCATCGGATTGTCGAGAAACTTGTAATTCGCCACCAGCTTCTCCAAATGTTTCAGGCGGATGTATTCCTGCCTTGTCACCTTTGTTCCATTATAATAACACATCAGCTTTTCTCCTTTTTTTGAAAATACTCTTCAATTAACTTGCCAACACCTTCCGCTTCTTTTTGCCTGCCTTCCGGTATCGAAGTCCAGAAAATATTCTTTCCGGCATCTTTTGTTCTCGCGACTACCAGCGGAGCCCTTTTGCTGCTGAAAATGATCCGGAAGGCCGAGTATTTGGGCAGATCAAGTTCCTGTACCTGCATTACTACCCCATTTAACTGCAATTCAAAGGTTTCAGGGGGCTTAATCATACCCGAATTTACTTCATTTCATGGATTGCCGTAACAGAGAAAACAAATAAATGAACCCCAAAAAGTTTTTTAAGAATCAACGTTGTCCGCATCAGTACAAAGGGTTTGAAAGAATCAAGATTAATGATGCATCTAAACTCGGGTAAAGCCATTTGCTCTTGCTGAGATATCATAATGACAAAACTATTTCAATGAATTTTAGATGGTTTTCCGCAGATTAATCCAGCTGAAATGAAGAATGGTGTCCTGACAATCGAAAAAGTTGATTAACACCAATAAGTGAATTCTCTTATAAGGTGAAATCATCCTGCAAAAACTGGTGTATATACGGTTGCCCTGTAATGAATAGTTCCCGATATTTGGTCCAAACGGTAAGTAATACAATATTATTCTCTGTTGTCTATCATTTCCTGAATCTTCACGTAGTTGACAAATACTTATTGTTACCGACGAAAGAGTTTGCTTATTGATTAGAACAAACATCCTATCCTATGCAGAATTTTATATTCTTAAGAATTAATGGAGATAACTGGAAAGTTAATTATAACGATATTCAGTACATCGAAGCTGTAGATAAGTATGTAAAAATTTTCACTGTTGATTCAAAAAAGGTTTATTTACTTCTCTTCTCCATGTGCCAGGTAGAAAAACTTTTACCTGCAGGTAAATTTTGCCGGATTCACCGGTCATACATCGTATCGGTGCAGCACATAACCCATTTTAATAATGAGATCTGTTGTATAACAGATAAGGAATTACCTGTAGGTAAATTTTACAAGGGCAGTCTTGAAGATAAGGTAACTATCTGGGGTGTTAATACACGTAATAAACTTTCAGGCAATAATGTTGACAGGCTTTTGGAAACTTTATAGCAAAGCAAGCTAAAGTATCCTTTTTAATCTTTCCAGATTATCTCCGGCGAAGTAAAAAGATACATTTGTTCCCTGTTTTTGGACGTTGGCGAAGTTTTCAAAAAAGTGAAGCTACCGGGGACTACTTTGCTCCTCTTAACCACTGAATCTTGTATCCTAAGAACCACTTGCTATTTTTATTATTCCTGGCTATTTCCAGTGCAGGTTTTGCACAAAGCCAACCTAGCCTTAGCAGTGATACTAACAGTGTTCAACAACTTCCCTCTACATATCTAGACAAAGTCTCTGAAAAAGCAAATTCCCTTGAAGCAAAGCTGGATAAGAAAGCAAATAAGGTTCTTCAGCAAATGATGAAACAGGAAGGCCGGATGAAACGAAAGCTTGCAAAGATGGATTCTCTCAAAGCCAACCAAATATTTGGCAACGCAGAACAAAAGTATAAAGACCTCGAACAGCGCCTGAAAAATGCCGGCTCTGCTAAACAATATATCCCTTCGGTTGACACGCTAAGCACTTCTCTTAAATTTCTTCAACAAAACCCGCAACTGGTGTCTTCAATAAAAGGTGGGCAGGATAAGTTAAAAGATGCACTTAATAAAGTTGGCGGATTAGAAAATCAGTTTCAGAAGGCAGAAGAGGTAAAGAAGTTCCTGAAAGAGCGAAAACAATTCCTGAAAGATCAGCTCAGTAAGCTCGGTTTTGCCAAAGAACTAAAGAAGCTGAATAAGCAAGTTTACTACTATTCGGAACAATTAAGTGAATACAAAGCATTACTAAGTGATCATAAAAAAGCAGAACGGAAAGCCATTGAACTATTAAGCAAATCAAAGCTGTTCAAGAATTTTATGAGAAAGAATAGTATGCTGGCTTCATTGTTTCGGTTACCCGGCGATCCCAATGATCCGCTAGCGCGAGCTAACCTCTCAGGATTACAGACAAGGACACAGGTCAATAATATTATTCAGCAACAGATAGCGGCGGGCGGTCCGAATGCACAGGCTCAATTCCGACAGAATATGCAGCAAGCGCAGGGGAAGATGAATGAATTAAAGGAAAAGATCCTTCGCAAAGGCTCAGGAGGGAGTGGAAGCAGCGATGCAGAAATGCCGGAAGGATTTAAACCCAATAACCAAAAGGCAAAATCATTTCTCAAAAGACTTGAATATGGAACCAATTTCCAGACGCAAAAAGCAACAAATCTTTTTCCTGTCACCAGCGACATCGGTTTATCACTTGGTTATAAGCTCAATGATAAATCTGTAATTGGTATCGGTGCCAGTTATAAAATGGGCATGGGAAGAGGATGGAATAATATACGAGTCACCAACCAGGGTGCAGGATTGAGAAGTTTTATTGACTGGAAGATCAAAGGGAGCTTTTGGATCAGCGGTGGTTATGAACAGAATTATAAAGCTGCGTTCAGTGATTTCGATCAGTTGAAAAATTATTCCCCATGGCAACAAAGTGGGCTACTTGGATTGAGCAAAGTGATTTCACTCAAAAGCAAATTCTTTAAGAAAACTAAGCTGCAGCTCCTATGGGATTTTCTGAGTTATCAGCAGGCGCCGAGAACACAGCCTGTGTTATTTAGGGTTGGATACAATTTGAAATAATAAATCAATCGACTAATACTATGAAATCTTTTTTTATCTTTTTTTACTTGCTTTTTATTCACTGGGGCCTATTAAAAGGACAAACACTTTCCTCTAACGTCAATATTAAAACGCCTGAAGTTTCTGCATTCAATAAGAATATTGAAACCCCTGTATCATTATACTCAGGGACAGCCAATGTCAATATTCCCCTCTTCAATATAATTATAAAAGGTGTTTCAGTTCCAATTACTCTCGACTATAACACTGGAGGAATTCGTGTAGATCAGGATGCAACATTTGTTGGTTTAGGCTGGAAACTGAATTATGGAGGAGAGATAAGCAGGAAGGTTAAAGGAATTCCGGACGAAAGATATTTTATTAATGCAGCGAACAATTCAGGCAGCGTAAGTTTTTTTAACTCTTTGCCATTTAGCAATGCTGCAGACTTTGACAATCGAATTGGCTATATATCACAGGCGAAAGATGGCCTTAAAGATTTTATGCCTGATGAATTTTACTATTCAGCATTAGAAAGCTCTGGAAAGTTTATGTTCAGCCAGCTGGAAAATAAATTTATCCTTTTCCCAAAAGATGATATTGATGTTCAGGCGGACGATCAGTCCCTGAATTCCTGGACATTAAAAATGGCCAATGGCGTACAGGCAAACTTTGGCCAAAATGCTATTGTTACCCAGGATGATCTAAGCGGAAGTTTTGCTACCAAAAACGAGTGGTTAATTAAGGGAATACAAAATACAAGCAATCAGTCTATAACTTATTCATATGAAGCGTTTAACTATAGTTTAAAAAAATTGACCTCCGTGGCGTTTGCATATCATCAGGCCTTTTCGGGTTCAGGTTTCAGTGGACCAACTGAAAACGTTGGCTTTTCTCAATTTAATTATCACGATGTCAGAATTAGCTCAATCAGTTTTCCGGAAGGCGTTGCAAATTTTATATGGTCAACAAGAGACGATATGCCAACAAAAAAGCTTTCTGAAATTAATATTACCAACAGCAACGGCGTCACCGTCAAAAGAATATTATTCAACTACAGCTATTTTTACGGCAATACAAGTGATATTTTGCCAGTGTTAGGTTATTCGGATGTTGTTCCTGCTGCCTATAGATACAAAAGGTTGAGGTTGGATAATGTTCAAGTAATTGGAACAGATGGAAAATCTATAACCCATTCATTTAATTATTATGAGAACACTGCAATGCCTTGCAAATATTCCTATGCCCAGGATCATTGGGGATATTTTAATGCTGCTGCTAATGATACAAAGCTATCCTTTATTCCCAATATAGCGCCAGAGCATTTTGCAGGGGGGGATCGCAGAGTGAACCCTTCTGTCAGCAATGTTTTTGCGTTGAAATCCGTAACCTATCCGGAAGGTGGAAAGACAGAATTTGAATACGAGAATAATGAAGCAGGTATTTGGAATATTCCACATAATCTTTTAGAAACATACCAGGATATTAACATTATTGAAAAACAAGAATCAATTTTTATCAGTGGTCCAATCAGGAGTTCATCTTATCCTTCACCAACTTATACCAGTAATGGAGTTCGGTATTTCACCAAACAGTTTACCATTCCTGATGGCTCATTTGTTTATTTGGGCAATGGCTGGGATTGCTATACTAATTTTGGAATTTCCGCAGGTGAAAACAATATTATATACGGCGCCGATAATGCCAATTTTAAACTTGAAAAGTTTGAAAGTGGTTTTCCAGTCCTGGTTAAAGATTTTAACACAACCTCACAATATTTTCCATGTACTCCTGCCTGTCCGCGCCAAAGTACAGACCAGAGACAATTGTTTATAACACCTGGAACCTATAAAATGACAGTTGCATTGACTTATAGCAACCCTGAGGACCCAAACTATACAAATCCCTATTATTTAAACTTCATTATTAAATGGAGGGAAATCGATCAAACAAAAAAATCTATTTATACCGGCGGGCTGAGAATAAAGAATATTAAGTACTACACAGATGCCGATCATCTTGCAAAACAAAAAAGCTATAAGTACATTAATCCCGAAGCTGTCCCTTCTTTACCGGAATTTACATCAGGAAGAGTTGTGTCATTTCCCCAATATTACCAATACAAATTTCGAAGAACACCGGCTATTCCTGCTGTAATTCTTGATGGTGTCGAATACAGCATTTCTTATTGTTCAAATTCTATTTTACCTCTTGAATCAACTTGTGGTTCATATTCCGGCTATGAATATGTGGATGAGTACGATGTAGATAACAGCAACTCAAGTAACAATTTAAGAACCAATTACAGGTTTTCATTTTTAATGCCATATTTTAGTCAATACTTTACTTATTTGAACTTACAGGAATCTGCGGAATGGACACGGGGGAAATTATTATCCAAAACATTTTTCAAAAATACCAATTTTGTCAGGAAAGAGGACTACGTTTATTACAATTGGTCACCTCATTTATCTAGCGGTGATCAGGAGGACTACGTTCAGGAAATTAGTACAAACCTGATAAGTCAATCATACCTGGGCTATCTTCATTTTCCGCAACTTAGCTCGCCCGTTGATTTTTACGAGAATCAACCTGCCCTTTCACAGCAATACAATTTTTATGGGTTCAATTTTTGTATAAATTATCACTATGGTGTTGCTAATTATAATTTTAGTATTGGTTATGGTAGTTCCAATTATCCAAACATTTACTGCCAGACATTTCTGAATGTGCCCTATTTCCTTCATTATACTGCTTTTGACAAATTGAAAACAAAAACAATTAGCACTCGTGATGACAATGGAAATAATATCGTTGAAACTGAAAACTATTACTATGACAAGACTCCAAACCTGCATCAGTTAACAAGAACAGAATCTGTCAATAGCAAAGGAGAAAGTTTGAGCGCACGAATAACTTACCCGGTAGATTATTCACCTGCTTCTCCTTACAATGAAATGTTACAGCGTCACATCTTAAACAGCCCTATCGAACAATCTTTGTATAAAAATGGAACAACTTTTTTGCAATCAACAAAAACAAATTTCCATGATTGGGCAAATAACATAATAGCGCCTATCAATCAGTTTGAGCAACAGGGTATTTATACGCCTGAGATTAAGATGCAGGTCAACGCATATGATGAAAAGGGTAATATATTAGAATTGCAAAAGGCAAACGACGTAAAGAAAACCTACATCTGGGGCTATAACAAAACGTATCCCGTGGCAGAAGTGGCAGGTGTATCTTATAGCAGCTTAATAGGCGTTTTGAATCAAGCCGTTCTTGACAATCCAGCTGATGACGCTGCAATGCGTTCTGAACTTAATAAAATACGCATTAATTTTCCTTCTGCATTAGCAACTACTTTTACTTATAAGCGACTTGTCGGAATGACATCTCAAACAGATGTTAATAACAGGACTACTTACAATGAGTATGATGCTTTTGGAAGACTTTCGTTAATAAGAGATAAGGATAACAATATCCTTAAAAAGATTTGCTACAATTATGCAGGACAGCCTGAAGACTGCGGCATACCATCAGCGTGGAATAATATTCAAAAGAGCGGAGCTTTTACCAAGAATAATTGTGGAAGTGGTTATGTTGGTACAAGTGTTACATATACAGTTGCAGAACTTGCCTATAATTCGACTGTTTCCCAGGCGGCAGCTGATCAATTAGCGCAAAATGATGTGGACGCAAATGGTCAGAATTACGCAAATACCACTGGTACCTGTATTTCCAGTGTATGTGGTTTTACGGCAATGAATTTATTTGCAAGTCCGTCAAGCGGATTCTATAACGGTGGTTCCAATGTAAGCGGCTATCTCGTATTTTATTCGACGGGCACTTTAACACCGGGAAACTCTTATCAAGTTGGCTATGTTAATGGAGCTTGTAAACCAGCAGGCACGAGAACATTTTCCAGTTCATCAGGGGGCAGGACCTACAATTTCACCATCGATTCAAATGGTCAGCTGACAGTACAATTAGCCTCCGGTTCTTCGCCTTTGAACCCATATTCGACAGTTAGCATAAGTTTTTCATATAATCTTTAAATCGCAAATTATGTTACGTAAGCAGTATAAGTTTCTTGTTTTTATATTATTGATGTTATTATTTATCAATGATAGAATTCTGGGCCAGGACTATAATGCAGCTTTTACCGCTGCAGACAGCAGCGGTTTTTCTGTTAACAGTCATGGTGGATGGCAGTTGTTTAATTCCTATGTGGCTGCTTATAAAACTGACAGTGTGAGTCTGGAAATAATTATACAACATGCTAATAATATCAACTGGTCAATGGAACAGTACGTTGGCAGTATCAAAACGCCGGAGTTTATTCCCCATGCAGAGCAAAACATCTCTTACAATTTAGTAGTAACTGTGTATAGTCTGCGGATTGATACCGGGGGCAAGTGCTATCTGCGGATTGCTTCGGGTATTCTTCCTCAGCAAGAACCGAGTGTGATCCCTTTAAAAATTGATTACAAGAAATAAAAGCAAATCTCCATTGGGAACGAAAAATATAAATCACAAAAATAAACTGATACGCCAGATGAAATACAGGCTTTTGTTACATGTTTTCGTATTATCAGGATTGCTTGTCATTCCGATGATACCTGATGCACAATCTCCGCAAGTGGTTCCGGCAGCCTATAGTAATATACATGTGAATTATATCAGAAGCTGGGACGTCGTAAAACCCGAGACAAATTCCAATAATATTACTACCAGCAGTACGATACAGCAATTCAAAATGTCGACACAATATTTTGATGGCCTCGGCCGTCCCATTCAAAATGTAATAAAGCAAGGTTCATTGGCAACAGGAAGCACAGCAATTGATTTAGTGAGTCCTTTTGTGTATGATCAATTCGGCCGAGAAACATATAAATACCTTCCCTTCGCTGCTAACAACACTGACGGCAATTCATCAATTACTGATGGTTCATTCAAAATGAATCCTTTTCAGCAACAAGCCACTTTCATGCAGGGTCAGTTTAGTTCGCAAGGAGAAACTTATTTCTACAGTAAAAATAATTTTGAGGCCTCTTCGTTGGACATTGTTGATAAAGTAATGGCGCCGGGGAATAGCTGGGTAGGCAGCAACAGGGGTACAGAAACGAAATATTGGACAAACACTGTTACAGATGATATAAAAAAGTGGAATGTGACTGATGTGGCCAATAGTTTAGGCACTTATGCAATCAACGGATATTACCTGGCCGGCGAATTATATAAGAACATATCAGTAGATGAACATGCCAAACAAGTGATTGAGTTTAAAGATAAGGAAGGGAAAGTAATTTTAAAAAAAGTGCAACTTACCGCCATTGCAGATAATGGAACAGGCGGGGGTTATAGCGGATGGTTATGTACTTATTATATTTATGATGACCTGAACAATCTTCGCTGTGTCATTCAGCCAAAAGCTGTTCAAATATTATCGCTAAATAGCTGGGTATTTGATTACTCCCCATTGGGGTTAGTGGATGAACTATGCTTCCGGTACGAATACGACCAGCGCAACCGCATGATAAAGAAAAAAGTACCTGGTGCAGGGGAAATGTGGATGGTATATGATGCCAGGGACAGATTAGTATTAACCCAAGATGCAACTATGCGGTCAGTCACTCAAAAAAAATGGTTGTACACCACCTACGATGAACTAAACCGCCCGGTTTCAACAGGTACGATAATTGATAATGCAAATTATAATAACCATGGTTACCATCGTGGCGGGGCATATTCCAGCATTGCTTATCCAGACCTGACACATTATGCCGGATATGAAGAACTCACCAAAACCTTTTATGATGATTACTCCTGGCTGGCGGCAAATGGTAACCCATTTCCAACTTCTAACTACAACACCACTTATGATGCATATTTTCAAACACCTTCCAATAGCTGGCCTTACGCACAAACCAATTCTCAATCATTCCAGTTAAAAAGTATGATGACTGGAAGCAAGGTAAAAGTGCTGGGGACCTCCACCTATTTGTATACTATTCCCTTTTATGATGAAAAGGGCAGGGTAATACAAATGCAAAGCAAAAACATAACTGGCGGTACTGATATTGGAACTACTCAATACACCTGGGCGGGGCAACCATTGGTAACGATCGAGCGGCAGCAAAAAAACGGAACTCCTGTTAATGAGCATATTGTAGTTACTAAAACGGACTATGATGATCTTGGCCGTGTGAAGAATATAAAGAAAACAGTTAGCAGTACAATTAATAGTGTGACAGTAAACAAAGCAGAACAATTAATTGTACAAAATGAATATGATAAACTTGGACAATTGAAAACAAAACAGTTGGGTGCAGGTTCCGGAACTCCTCTTTGGGGGGCAGGGGGACTACTATCATATGATTACAATATCCGGGGCTGGATGCTAGGCATGAACCGGACCTATGTAAAGGATGCAAACAGTACAAGCTATTTTGGCTTTGATCTGGGATATGATAAGGCAGACAATAGTATCATTGGCGGACAAACTTATGCCAACCCGCAATATAATGGCAACATTGAAGGGATGGTATGGAAAAGCAAAGGAGATGGGGAGAAGCGCAAATATGATTTTGCGTATGATGCAGCTAACAGAATATTAAAAGCGGATTTTACCCAGTACACCGGGAGTATATTTAATACTTCAGCAGGTGTGGATTTCAGCATGAAGATTGGCAATGGCACCGATGTCAATACAGCTTATGATGCTAATGGAAATATTTTGCAGATGCAGCAATGGGGACTGAAGATAACTGGCAGCAGCCAGTTGGATAATATGCGCTATACTTACCAAGCCAATAGCAATAAGCTGAATAGCGTAACTGATTTCAATAATGATGCGCAAACAAAACTGGGTGATTTTAAGACGAATACCACGCATCCGCAGGCGGCAGCTAAAACCGCATTAACTTCTTCCAGTTCACAGTCGCTGTTTGATATTATTAGCGATTATAATTATGATGTGAACGGAAACCTGAACCTTGACAATAACAAAGCGATCAGTAGCATCACATACAATCACCTGGACCTGCCATTGGTTATTACTGTTACAGGTAAAGGAAACATTACCTATACCTATGATGCAGCAGGAACTAAACTAAAGAAAACGACCATGGAAAATGGTGCAATTGTTCAGTATAACGGGTCTCCTTATACTACGGATATTATTTCCACCACCACTTATCTGGGAGGCGCTGTTTATGAAAGTAAGGATTATGTGAATGCTATATTAAACACACTTGATTATACGGACCAGTTGCAATTTATCAGTCATGAAGAGGGACGAATAAGATTTAAACCAGCTGTTGGTTCTGTAGCAGCCGGTTTAGAGTATGATTACATGCTCAAAGACCACTTGGGAAATGTAAGAATGGTATTGACGGAAGAACTGAAAATAGATAAATACCCTGTAGCCAGTTTGGAAGGTGCCAAAGTGAATACGGAAGATGATTTTTATACGATTGATCAGACAAAAATTGTACTGGCTACCTCGGTAACAAGCCTGCCTTCTTACACTAATGATAATGGTATCGGGAATAATCCTCCTGACCTGGCATTTGAAGCGGCTAACAGCCAGAAACTATACAGGTTGAACAAAAACACAAACAAAACCGGATTAGGCATTACGCTAAAGGTAATGAGCGGAGATGAAATAGATATATTAGGGAAGAGTTATTGGTTTGATAATAATACAGGCGGAAGCGCAGCTAATGCTGCTCCTATTGTACTGGAATTATTGACTGGCCTGATGGGTTCGCCCACAGGAGCCGCAGCTGGTGCACACACTACAGCAGCAGATCTGGAAAATATACTGGCTGTTAATAACCCGGTTGGCATTTATATCAGCCAGTCAGGAAGGAATAACCCGTCTTACCTGCAGCGGCCAAAAGCCTTTATTAACTACATGTTTCTTGACGAACAGTTCAGGCTTGTGAGCGGTAGCGCAGGGTTCAGCCCCGTAGCAAATACAGCAGGTTTAAAAGATCATTTTTCTGAATTGCAGAATTTAACAGCTCCTAAGAACGGTTATGTGTACATTTATGTAAGTAATGAAAGCCCTGTGAACGTGTTCTTTGACAATCTTCAGGTGGTGCATACAAGAGGACCAATAGTGGAAGAAACGCATTATTATCCGTTCGGACTCACCATGAATGGGATTAGTTCTAAGGCTTTAGCTTTTGGTGCACCGATTAATAAATTAAAGTTTAACGGCAAGGAAGAACAGAAGCAAGAATTCTCTGATGGCAGCGGATTAGAGTTGTCAGATTACGGAGCCAGGTTTTATGATCAGCAAATAGGCCGTTTTCATAGTTTAGATCCTCAAGTTGATAAGTATCATTTTTGGTCGCCTTATGTATATGCGGCAAATAACCCTGTAAGATTTGAAGATAAGAATGGCGAAGGTCCTGACGATCCTATAAAACCTAACGTAATCATTTTTCTTCCTGGTGATGATATGGATAAAGCTAAGAAATCTGATGGTGGCTACCTGGGACAATGGCATATGATAGTTGCAAATGATATAACAGATGCTAGAGACAAATTCAATAAATATGTGGGTGACAATACTATTAGCAATTTAGTGATTAGTGCTCATGGAAGTCCTGGTAAAACCGAGATAGCTGGTGGTACATCCGCCATCGGTGGTCAAAGTCTTGAAATGTATAACGATCCTGAACAAAAAGGCAAGCTTGAATCATGGCGTGTTAATGCAATTGATGCTTTTAAGGAAGTAGCAGGTAAAGTTAAAGAAGGGGGTAACTTAATTGTTACGGGCTGTAATGCTGGTAAGGGTGAGGGTGGAGAAAAATTCGGCAATGAGATGGTTAAAACGACAGAAGGGAAAGTGAATGTTTATCTTAATCAAGATCCATCCAGTATGGCATTTCAGGTAGATAATAAAGGGAAGCCTACAGGTTACGTAGTTTTGGGACCAAAGGCTGGATTAACTAGTACAAGAAATCTGGTTGGCGGTTGGCGAAAGTTTAAAATGGGTAGTGACGGTAAGCCTGTAATGACAAATTTAAAAGACGATAAAAAGAATACGGGAAACATCAGGCTTAATTATAAAGGAACAGCTGTGGAAGTTACACATAAATAAACTCAATGAAAATGAAGGTGATCGTGTTGCTAATATTTTGTATTTCCTTCGGCTTTTTGCTTTCCGCGAAGCAGAAGCAGAAGTTGCCGGTGATTATCGAGGAGTGCTTGATACATAAGGTTATTTATGACCACGGTAAAAAGCTTGACAGTATCTTATTACAGAAGATATTGTTTAATGCTCAAGCGAAGCCAGTGACAGAAACGGAGTATTCTGATGATGGATTTAATATAGAATACAAGAAAGAGTACACTTACAAGAATCATGAACTCATAAGTGTCACTATTAGAGATAAAGATGGGGTGAGCGAAAAAACATTATACACATATACTTCATCTGGATTACTTAGTAAGACCCATTATTATGATAATGATGGACTAAGGATAGTTAAATTGTATTCCTATGAAGGTGCCAAGCTTAAAACAACTACTGATTATGAGTATGTGGGTAAAAAAGCCAAACTTGTTTCAAAGGAAATTAGGATTTATAATAAAGCGAATAAAATCAGTAAAGAAGCAGTTATTAATAATAGTGGAGATACTACTTTTAAAGGGGTATATTTTTATGATATTCCCGGTATTATAGCTTACAAAGCATATGGCAGTGACAAAAGAGAGCTTGAATCATATGAGTCTTTTTTTATCAATGACAGTATAATTACCAATAAAATATTTTACCTAGGTGACAGTAGTAATTTGAAAGAAGTCTATTTGTATGACAGTCTGCAGCGTTTAATTAAGAAGGAGCTAAGAGATAAGAATGAAAAGATTTTAAAGACAGAGGAATATTCATATACCTCTGTAGGCAGGCTGAGAAAAGTGATTAAAATTAACCAAAATGAGGATAGGAAAGAAATAGTTGAATATGAAAAAAACGGAAGAATATTATCAGAAGAATCTTGGCAAGGGGAGAATGTAGAAGTTAAGTTATATTATCAATACTCCTCTTTAAAATAGAAGTTCATCAATCCAGAAAAGCCGGAATTGACCAGATGTAAGCTGCATTAGTATTTTGATTTTTTTATTCTCTATTGTAAAAACGGGTTCTTCAATATCATAAAAAATTACGGCCCAGTAATATTCTATTTCTTTTGAAGTAAGCTTCCGAATATTCACCGTATCGGTTGAGAGCTCTTGAATTAGTTGATCCCATAATAACTTAAAATCAGATGTATTTTGAATTAATTTAGCGGAAGCACTTTTTTGACCAACAACATTCCCTTGTTTATCGTATTGTGGAATATTGATTTGAGTATTGCCTCCCGGAATGTTATTTAGGCTGGGGATTTTTTGGTATCTGCTCCAAAGTTGCGGGCCTATATATAAAAGCTTGTCAAATAGAGAATAGTTCTTAGGGTCAGCCAGTTCTAGCGTTATGATTTTTTTTGCTGCATTATTTATAGAATCGGAAGCAAATTTATAATTAACTCCTTTGGGAATTCTTACTGGTTGAGCGAACAATTTATTTGATAAAGGAATAAAGAGAATGTAGATGATACTTTTTATAGACATAGGTACTACATTAGAGTTTTATAAATATATGCCTGTCTAGTTTTTACATCACGGAGGATTCCACTAATCAGCCGGCAGTTCAGACTTATCATCAACAGGATTATCCATTTCTTTATTACAACGGATCTCTTCAGCATCCAACAGCCATGCTTTTCCTTTATCTTCTCTGTTCCGTTCAGTAATAAATCAACGGTGGTATCCAGCGCATCAGCGATTTTTTTAAGTACTGAAGCGGGAGGCTAAGCAAAACGATAGTTAATGAATCAAAGTTAGCGGATATGTGGCAGTTTTTAAACAGAATTGCG
>JAATGJ010000114.1 GCA_015654695.1 Chitinophagales bacterium
TAATCCGTAGCCAAGTGTCTGAGGCCGGGTTACCATCATGCCTGCATAACCGCCGCCTCTTGTATATAAATTATTCAATGACTTAAATGCTGCTTTTTCGACTTCAGATAGACCCGCTGGTGCAGGCTCACCGTTCTTAAGAGCCTTTGCCACATCTGCAGGTACTGTGGCGGGCATGTTTACATGAATGCCCAATAATCCCTGAGGCGCCTGGCGTCCCATTGCATTTGCAACTACCGAACCCCAATCGCCGCCTTGCGAAACATAGTTTTTATATCCCAGGCGTTTCATCAAAACATCCCAGGCCTTACCAATGCGTTCGACGCCCCAGCCACTTCCTTCAGGTTTCCCGGAAAATCCATAACCAGGCATAGAGGGAATAACAACATCAAATGCATCTTCCTCACGTCCGCCATAAGCTGTTGGGTCGGTAAGTGGCCCAATAGTTTTTACAAGCTCCAATATCGAACCAGGCCATCCATGTGTGATGATCAATGGCAGTGCATTTGTATGACGGGAGCGAACATGTATAAAATGAATATCAATTCCGTCAATAACAGTGGTGAACTGTGGTAAAGCATTCAGCTTCGCTTCCACTTTGCGCCAGTCATAACCTGTTCCCCAATATTGAACGAGTGCTTTAATCTGTGCCAGTTTCACTCCTTGTGATTGATCCTTCACAGTTTCCATATTCGGCCAACGTGTTGCTAATATGCGTTGCCGAAGATCGGTAAGCGCTGCTTGCGGGATACTGACATGGAAGGGGACTACAGCATTGGAAGTCTCAGCTTTTGCAGTCATCATAGGCTGTGAGAAACCAAGAGTGGAAAGCAATGCAAAGTATCCTGTTACAACTGTATTCGTAAAAATGTTTTTCTTTATCATTGTTTTAGTTTTTAAATTTATTTGTCAAACCTATTCGTGTATCGGGCCGTTTCCCAGCACAAAACAGGCAAGTGGACTAATTCTATCGCCAGTTAGTCGTTTATTAACCTGAACATTTTGATTGAGCTGGTACCTATTTTCCTACTACACAGTTAAAGGAGTTGCAGGAGATGTATTCCTTCGAAGAACATAAAATTTTAAATAGCAGCGTTTGATTAGCTATGATATGTCACGAAGATTGTTCAGCACTCTTTTTATGTTTAGCCTTAGCTTCGTTAATGATACTTAATTTCTTTTTCAAGGCCGAATTCATCATTTCGATAAATCCAATAAAAGTAAACAGTATCTGCAGCAAGATAGTAGCATACAATGCCATGCGGTTACTGAAAAAGCAGGCCACTGCAACTACGCCATAACTAATAAGAGCAGTCTTTGCGAGCCGCATTATGGCTTTGTGAATAGCAATTCCTTTGTCTTCCGCTAATTTCACTAGCCCTGTATGCCAGGAATAAAGCCAGTGGAGTGTACCCATTAGTATAATAAGAAGAATATTAAAAACATAAAAACCGATTGCTACTCTCGACCATAAGTGTTCGCTGAGAAAAGACGTGGAAAATGGAAGTAATGAAACAAACAGTAAAAAAAATATCACGATAATAATACTATTGCGATCTGATTCCTGAATGTGATTGAATTGGTTGGTTAGAATAACCCAGAACTGTCCAACCAACGAAAATGAAAGTACAAACGTAAATATTTTGGGAATGGTAAGCCACAATGAAACTAACAAACCCTTTTCAGAATCCATTTCGTTGAGCGGAGTGCGGATATCAAGAACCAGCAAAGTCATTACGATGGCAAAAACGCCATCTGCAAGTGCCTCAATCCGGTGTGAACGCTGTTTGTGAAATGCTACTTTTTCACCAAAGGATTTTAATAACTCCATAAAATGTAATTATTGTTTGCTGATATTCTGTCTATTGGTTATGCCTGCTTGTAAAAACGAAATCGCTTCAGTTAAAAACAATTCAGGATACTGGAACAAAGAACCGTGGCCGGAATCTGGATATAAACTAAGCTTTGCATTCGGCAGATGTTGAAATAACGCATAAGAATTAATCGTAGGGACAACAATATCAATGCTGCCGTTGATAACTAATACCGAATGATGGATTTTTTTAAGTTGATCGAGGGCAGCAGAATCGGATTCAGCCCATTGTAATATAGACTGCAACTGGGCCTGTATTGCAGGCAAGCTTGCATCGGGATCACGGTTCACTATGCGTTTGTTTATCCTTTCCAATGATTTTTTTCCAAGTACTCTGCTGGCTGAGGTTGGCTCATAGAATAAGTAAAGTTTCTGCTCATCCGGGCTCATAGAAGCCGAAGCTGTTAAAGGTTTTATTATTTCAGTAATTCCTTCACCACCTTTCGGGCCTGTTCCCACTAACATCAGTTTGTCGATTAGTGTTGGTTCATCGAAAACAATTTGCTGCGAAATAAAACCTCCCATTGAAAAACCTAAAAGATTTACTTTTTTAAAATCTAGCGCTTTTATAAAAGAAATGGCATCCTTCGCCATTGCTTCAATGGTAGATGGTGTTTGTCCGTGGGATGCACCAATTCCTTTATTGTCAAACAGCACCACCGGAAAGTATTTGGCCAATCCGTTGGTTATCGCAGGATCCCAGTTATCCATTGTTCCCGTAAAATGTTGAAGTAAGACAACGGGAATTCCCGATTTCTTTCCAAACGCTCTGTAAGCATAGCTTACACCATCTACCTTAATAAATTTAGTAGTCGCAGTTTGGTGCAAATCTGTAACGACCTTCCTGTTAGTTGATTGACTTTGAACCATAGAAAAAGTAATGTCGCAAATAAGCGTTGTTAGTAAAAACTTGTGTTTCATGATTACGAATGATTAGTTGACATAGTCAAAAGACGCATGTAACTCTTCATTTGAATTTGATATCACTAAAATCAATAGAAACTATCTTTGAAAGATGACCGTGGGTTATATAATTCTTCAATAAGTTCTCCGTTGCCTGTTTCAAATACAATTCTATCGGGTGCATAAACCATATACCAGGCGTCGCTTGGTATATGTGGTGTCTTTTGTTCAAGAAGGTTAACTTTTACATTTACTTCATGTATAACACCCTCATGTCCTTTCATGCCCATGATACTTCACCTACTATCAGATGGCTAGAAACTGTATAAAATTGTCTCCATTTATCAAGACCACCTTGTGCGGTAATTGCGAGGTTTAATAAATCGTTCATTTTTTTTATTTAATATTTAAAATTTTCATTCGGCGCAATTGCTTACAACCAACTGTTTATTGCCTATTAAATCAGGTGAAATTTGGTTGCTATGTTGCCCCTTGTGGCTTTAGAATATGGGCAATTTTGCTCACCAAACTCCACCAGCGTCTGCGCTATGTTACGATCCAAACCCGGAAGACTAATGTTAAGACGAGCCTGAAGAAAATAATTACCATCAATATTACATAGATCCACTTCGGCATCAATAGCAGTTTCAGGTGGAAGTTTAACTTTCATTTTCATGGCGCCAATCCCCATAGCACCAATGAAGCAAGCAGACCAACCGGCGGCGAACAACTGCTCAGGATTCGTGCCATTGCCCGATTTTCCGGGAATCGAATGTTTGATATCCAGCCGGCTATCAGAACTGCGGGATGCACCATCCCGGCCACCTGTCGTGTGAGTTTTTCCCGTATACTGTACTTTTTCGGAATTAGTGAAACTGATTTCTTCCGCCGACTTGATCGTTGCTATTGACAACTCTTCTTGATAATTTTCCATTGTTATAGTTTTTTAGATTTTTCCAATACATTTTAGTAAAAGTATTTCCGAAATAAAGGTGTGAACAATCTCTAAAAATCTAAGTGGACTAAGTTCACCGTGAACTAGTCAATTCTCAACTTGAAATTTATTTGTCGGGGGAAAATCATTGCTTCCTGCATTTTATTCTGCATAAGTTGTTTGTGTTCCTATTCAAAGAATAAAGCCAGAGAAATTAGAATTATCTGATGGGATAACTTTCAAAGCACTAACGTGGGAAAGCTAAGGTGCTTAAAGTCGAACACTTTTCTCAGCCGCCTCCGCACCAATATCCCGTTTCTATTGAACAAAACATTTCGCAATTCATATGATAGACTGTCAGACTTATTGCAAAACCCAAATGGCATGAACACCACTTCCTTCCGTGTTCCGTCAATTAAACAACTGGGATGCCTGAACCCCGAATGAATTCCCTTATCGTTATTGACTATTCTTTTATCGTAAAAAGAATTCAGCAATAAACGGCCTCCAAATTCAAACCTACTACCTGGAAACTGATAGTCGCCTGTTTCATTCTTTTGGGAACGTTCTGCATGGACAGGAAAATTTTATGCAAGCTGTAATCCTTCATTGAAAAATCAATACCCCTCTTCCAGCAATCTTTTTATATCCTCCTTACTATAGTACAGGGTACCACCAATTTTTTTTGTGCGCAGCTTCTTTGTTATCCGGAGGGACACCAGTTTATTCACTGAGCATCCAAGAATTTTTCTCACATCAGAGGTCTTATACCCTTCAGTCTTTGTGGCGGTAGGCTGTATTCCCTGCATCAGGTGCCTGATATCACCCAGCAATTGAACGCGGAAAATTTCCAGGTCCTCCTTGGTTAATATTTCTGCAACCACTAGGGTATAGTTTTAAAGGGTAAGATAAAATACACTTGACTGCCCCGGAAATGATTAAACGACGGCACATAATTTATATACCCGAACTCATGGAGTTGCCGAATGGTCTTATGGTAAGTGGAATAACTCGATATTTTGCAAACTCCCATCACTTCCCTGCTGAATAAGCAAAGTGGTTGTTCCCCTCCCCGGTCTTTCCAGAGTTTCCACAAACTCGTATATAAACTGATATGTGCCGTCGTTATCCGGGCATCATGTTCAATGCAATTAAAGAAATCCAACAACTTTTGCATTGATCCAATAAATTAAACTTAAGTGATAGATTGCTTCCTTCTCCTGGACTTTTTTGGTTGCTTCTCACCCGGACCATCATCGTTCATGTCCTGCCTTTGGTTTTGTTTGGAGGATTGCTGTTGCGATTGTTCCTGCGAATTATTTTCTTTCAGCGACTGCATCGTTACCCGCTTCATATTAGTATCATACAGGTTCAGTGATTTGAACTGCGGGCTGGCTTCAATGAACATTTTAACTTCCTTACCACCAAGGTCAAGCGTGACGGATTGCCGGTTACCTCTTTCAAGCGAGTCCATCAGGCGCTGCTTGTTTTCTTCAGTTGCCATTTCTTTGATAGGATAAGTAGCTAATACGGCTTTGATATCATAGCCATAGTTCTGGTGAAACTGTTTTAATTTGTAATTACCGTTTGTATCGCTTTCCTTGAAGTTCAGTTGGAGCCAGGCAGTGTACTTCTCTCCTTCTTTCGTGGACAGGTCTTTGTGAACAGCCCTTCCGCATAGCATATTATACGCTTCCTTAAGTGTAATGCCGGCCTCCTTATTATTAATATAGAAGGTTTGTTTCAGCGCATCAGGATGAGTTTCGTTTTTCAGCATCAGCGAATACCGGTTGAAAAAATACATCTCACTTTCATCCGATTTTCTGAAATGAAGGGTGGCCACCGTTTGATCCTTACCGTAATCCTTTTGGTGGAATAAAGTAAACTCAGCTTCCTGCCTTTCCATTTTCACTTTCAATTGTGGCTGCAGCTCTTCACCAAAGCCGGTAAATTTTAATTGGTTACTGAGGTAATCCAAATTCTTTTCATTCATGGTTGACAAATTTGTTGAATTAGATAATTGTTCTATTAACTTTTCTCCATAAGGAATTTGTTTCAGCAGTTCATCCAGCGACCGGGCATAAATAACTTTGTAATTGTCATATTCGCTGATGTTATTATCGGAAAATTCATTGGCGCTATCCTGGTCCTTAAAAAAATATACTTCCCCTTTATCCAGGAAATAAGAAATGGTGTTAAAGGCAACCCAGTTTTCGCTGTTTGAAAAAGCCGTCTGCGCTTCCCTGAATAGCTCATCCGATATCACGTGTTCCTGGCTCAATGCAGATCCGGTAACACGACCGCTTTTACAATTTTCGAATTGGTAATCTTTAACTTCAAATGCCGCCCCCCATTTTTCTCCATGAGTTGCACCCGCAACAGCTTTGCATCAGGAATGGTAAACTTTTCCAGGGCCACGACCACAACAGAAAAATTGTAAGCTTTAATTTGTTGATGGTTCCCGGCAGTATACAGTGGTATGCATTCAATTTCCTGCGCCGCGGTCCGCTTCCCTTTCTTTTTATCCCGGATATAAAACCGGAGCAGGTCAATATCATAATCAATCGGTGATTGATTACATAGGAGTAATTGGTAATAAATGACATGGTCCTTAATATAAATACCGGTAATACGGGCCTGCATGTCCCAGCTTTTATCCCGGATACCTTTGAGCATTCCTCTGTTATCCAGTATTCCATTCGCATAAGTAGCAATGCTGGCTTTACGGTTCACCGGCAATTCATACAAAAAACCCTCCGGCTCATCTTTGTAATTGATCGTAAACGAATACACATTACCATCACCGGTAACCACGCTCAGGTTGGTTTCTGAAAAACCTTTGCTGGCAGCTTTCACCAGCAATATGTTTTCATTTTCTTTAACCGGCTGGACCAATACATCTTTGGTTCCCCTGTCCACATGCTTAATGGGAAAAGGAAATATTAACGAGGTGGTTTTGTTGGTGGTAATTGAAAGAGGTTGTTGTGCAAATGCGGCATAGCTGACAATTAACAGTAAAAAAAATATAGCTTTCATGGTTGTATAGTTTTATCTTTTAATAATACTTTGTAGCCCGCCTTTACCATTACCCTGACCAGCTTCACTTTCCGGCTGAGTAAACTTTTTACAGTACCTATTCCAGCTGCAGTAGCCTGAGCTTTGAGCGAAGGATCCAGCGTAGTGAGTTCCATCATCTGTAAACTGTTGTCCGCCGATTGTTTAGCGGCATCCCTGGAAATAGCGCCGGGAATATAAATTCCTGCCAGGCCATCCATATCATAGATTTCCATCTTAACAGCATACAGATCATTACCGCTCCGGATGGAATTAATTTCCACTTCGAGCCGCTCGCCATGCAAGGAAACGATACCATTAATAAAATTACCCGCGGGTATCCTCGAGCCACCGATATGGATAGCATGGATCAGTCGAAGTTTGATAACAGCACCATTGACTAGTGACTGACTTTCATTCACGACCGCTTCAATCGCGTTGGATAGTTTAGCTTCCGTTTCATTGCCGGTTCCATAGAAACCATTCACGGCTGTATCATCGTCCGCTTTAGCAGAAACAGTCCATAGATTTTCAGGGATGGGTTTATCTTTTAGTCGTTGCTTTACTCTTTCCGGATGCTGAACATCAAGTATCTTATCCATCACCGTTGATAATTGTTTCATTTCCGGATCATCACTGTTATTGTTATTCATCATGTTCATCATAGATTCCAAACGTTCAACGCCATTAGAGAAAGAAGGATTTGTTTCTTCATGCTGGTAGCTTTCCGGCTCTTTGTTGGCTGGAGAAGAATTTTTAGCCAGTTCGTTTTGCAACTGCGTCAATTTTCGCATCACCTTTTCTTCCGGCGCATTTTCCGTTTTATCATAAGGCGACAAATTGAGTGGCTGATTATATTTCGATGCAGTTGTTTGTGTGATCTCTTCCAGTTCTTCGGGAACAGGCGCTGACATCGTTTCTTTCTCTTTATAATAAGGATCGTTGCGCATGGCTTCAGCCAGTTTGATAGAATCATTATCGGCCTTGTCGTAAAAACTGAGTTTGTCCGTCAGTTTATCATCCTTCATCTTTGAAGGAGGAAGATTCAGGTTTAATCCGGATTCAATGATTTGGTTCCTGTCTCCATTTCCTTTACCGCCACCCATAGCCCAGAATGCCAATGTTAGAAAGGGTATCACCAGTAACGGCAATACCAGTAGCATTTTCCTTTTTCGCAATTGTCCTGGCGATTTCACTTCACTTTTCATTGGTTTCATTTTTTTGTTGTAATAAATAAATTTGTTCCAGCACGTTCATACTATCCAATAAACCGGGCCTGATGGGCTGATGAAGGCTGTCCATAGATTTTCTATAGGCCTGTATCTGTTGGTATATATGTTCATCAACCCGGTTCGTTGTTTCTTCGTCGCCTGCATCAATAAAATGCCGCGGGAATTGTAATGGGTCCACCTTCAGGGTAGTTGGCTTGGAATCAAAAACAGCCTGGAGGATAAAGTAAATACTTAGACTGCCCCAGCAGAAACAAAAAACTACCAATAGTATCTTCGTTTTCTGAAGCGATAGTCGTGATAATAGTTTATTCATAAAATCAGAACATTTAGTCTGAACGGTGATGACAAAACCGGCAATTTTACCTGCAACCTTATCCCCTACAGGACTTTCTTTTATTATTTTATTTTTCTTTCCTTTAAACATCTGCTTTCATTAACCCCTCTCTTTCGGAGAGGGGTTGGGGTGAGGTCACCGGTTTTGAACATTGATATCTTTATTTTCCAGCGTCCGCCATTTCTCGATTAAAAACCCGTGCGGGTTATTATCGCTTCGCGATACATTTCTTAAATAACCTTCAGTAATTAAACTTCTTGTTACAATGGTGGTGGGTCGAATAATCTTTTGTTGCCCTTTGTACAGGAAATAAAATGGATACACATCGGTGTTGATCTGGATACTATCAGCATCAGCAGTCTGGCTGACGTTCCCGGAAATAATATTGGAGTAATATCCATTCTCTTTTAAATTATCGTATTGCTGTTTAGCAGAACCATCGGCCAGGTAGAGCGCTTTGACAATATTGGACTGAATGACTTTTTCATCCGGGTCAAGCGTAAAGAAATTATGATGGAACATTTTTACATGATCCCTTGCCTCTACCGGTATATTGTCTTTTCGTTCTGCTGAATACGCTTCCAGCGCTTTGCCATTGGCTAAAATGTAGATTCTTTCCCCCGTTTGGGCCGCCAGTTGATAACTCTTGCTAACAACTAAAAAAACAATCAATACACAACTTGCAAGAAAGATGATAGAGAATAGCCGGATGTGGCGGAACGCCGTGTCTATATTTTTTGTCTTTTTAAACATAGTTTTAATACTCTTCAATAATTAAGTCCTTCTCCTTCAGGAGAAGGATTTAGGATGAGGTTTTTCCTGTTATTTTATCTTTGAAATAACCTCCGCTTGCACTACTATCGGCCATACTGCTGGCAACTTTATTATAAGCGCCTCCAAGTGCATCTTTAGTCATGGAAACAGTTCCGCTGGTGGCAGAACGCGTGGACATGCTCATGATGCTGGTAACTTTTTGCAATAAAGCGTTACCGCCGCCAGCATGAATGATATAGTTCGCCACACTGGGTACCGTAAAGTAACCAATGATGCCAATGATCATGAATATCAGGTAAGCTGTGTCCGTGGAACTGAAAAATGTATCGCCGTTCGTGGCTATCTGGTGTAGATCTTCTTTGAGCATATTCTCCTGGATCTTTCCGATGATGCCGCCGAATATATTTGCCACCGGTAACCATAAAAATATATTGAGGTAACGGGCGATCCAGACGGTGAGAGTATGCTGGAACCCGTCAAATACAGCAATACCAAAAACCAAAGGGCCAAGTATAGCAAGTACAATCAGGTAAAAAGTGCGTACCGTATTAATACAAAGAGCCGCAGCTTCAAACAATACTTTCAATATTTCCGCCATCCATTGTTTGATAGAATTCCTGAAGTTGTACGAAAATTTAGAGAAAGCGAATTTGATATCATTGCCAATACTTTTAAAAAATCCCTCTGACTTATCACCATAATTATATTTGTACCACTTGTCCCGGTCGCCGCTTCCGGAAGGTCCAACATACATTTGCCAGTACTCCGTTGTCTTAATCGCATCTTCCTTCATTTTTAATAATTGTACTATTGCCTTATCCGAATCAGTCACCATCGCAGCAGTAGCTGTTACGGTAGGTTTCATGACGCCATTGATCATCGCAATGACGGAAGGAAAGATCAGGATGGCAAAACCCAAAACAAAAGGACGGAACAAAGGATAAAAGTCAACGGGCTCCGCCCTTGCAATATGTCCCCAGATCTTGGCTGCGATATACCACATAGCTGCAAAGCCGGCAATGCCCCTGCCGACACCAATCAATCGGCTGCATAGCGGCATCATGTCATCATAAAGAGTTTCCAGCACTTCATGGAGGCTCCTGATCCGTTGCACCATTTGGGCTTCCAGCAGTTGCGGTGCCAGCAAAACAATAAACATCATCAAACAAATCCTTACACACATTTTCATATATCACATTTTAATGTCCGTCATTGCGAGCGGAGCGAAGCAACTAAAAACCATACAACCTCTTCGACATCTCCACTTCTGCTTTTTCACGCTGCCTTTGCAGCGATAAATAAGAAGTACTGGTAGTAAAATCCTGGAGGAAAGAAAACTGGTCTTCAACACTTGCATAGATCCTGTCAATAGCCTTCAGCCGTTCGTCATCACTCATTCTTAATTTGCCCGTAGTAATAACCATGGCCAGCTCATCGAGATTCTTGGTAGTTTCATGGAAGAGGTTGCTGTAAACTTTCCCGATATACTCAATTTCCTTTGGCGTAAAACTCTTGTCAGCCTTAAACTGGTTAAAAGCGCTCTTGTACAATTGCACGATCTGAAACTGGTATTTGATAATATCGCTGATCCGCTGATACTTTTTCACGGCCGGGCTTACATCCATCAGCGCATCCAGGAAATCTTGATGGAGATGAAAGTTTCCGGAAGATATATCACGGATCGTGCTGTATCCCTTATCCAATACCTTATAGCCATCATACATTTGCTGCAATATCTTTTTAAATTGTGTCAGCTTTTCCCAGTTCAGCAACAATTGCTGCGCCTCCTGCGATTGCGAAAAACCATTCAGGCTTATCACAGAAAAAATGAGTAAGAATATAATTTTCATCGGTATCCGTTTATTTTTTTGGAATAATTAATATCCACCTGTTCTGTCAACCGTTGCACGGAAAGAATTCCCATTTCAGTACTGAAAGAGGAAGTGAAGGAATACTTATCCAGCATAACTGAATAGAGCTGGTCGATGCGCTTCATTCGTTCGTCATCTTTCAGGGCGATGCTTCCATCCGTTACCAGGAATACCAGTTCATCCAGATTTTTCACGCATTCATCGAGCAGGTTATCAAATACTTTTTTACAATAATCCATTTCAACATGGGTAAACTGTTGCGCTTCACGCATGTCTTTGATAGTTTGCTTCGTATCCCTGATGATCCGCACCTGGCAGGCAATAATATCCGCCACCTTCCCCCATCGCTTTATTTTTGGGTTTACCTTTTTAAGGGAATCAAAGTAGGAAAAGTGTAAATTGAAATCACCATTCTTTATATCCCGTATAGTATATAGACCATCACGCACAATACCGTATCCTTTTTCGAGGTAGCCGATATACACCTGGTTGGCAGCAATCTGTTCCAGCAAACGCTGGATTTGCTTTTTCTTTTGCTGGGCAAAAGACATTTGGCAACTGACCAGCATCACTATAATTAATGCACGTTTCATAGTCCGTAAAGTTTTTTGACATACTCAATGTCATTCTTTTCAGTAGCCCTTTGGAGGCTGATCATTTTGTTTTGTTCATTGAACTCTTTCAGATCCATCAGATTTTGCTGAACGTTTTCGGCTACATCATGGATGATCTCCAGCCTTTTTGCATCAGTCATCTGTGTAACAAACGCATTGACGACAAGAAACAACTGGTCAATGTTTTTACCGCTTTCATCGAGCAGACCGGTGTAGACATTAAATATATAATCCAGTTCATCAGGAGTAAAGTTCTTGTCCTGTTTGAATAAGGCCCAGGCGGCTCTGTATTCATTAACGATCTGTAATTGCTGTTCGGCAATAACGCGGACAATTTCGAACTAGGCTATTGTCTGATTTACTTTACGAAGTTCTTCGAAATAATA
>JAATGJ010000031.1 GCA_015654695.1 Chitinophagales bacterium
AGTTTTGATTTGTATTTGAATACATAGTAAGTAGCCTGTGTGTTGCCGGCATTTTCAATGCCATGTTCATCACCGGGAATAGCATAAGCGATACTTCCTGGTCCCATTATTTTACTTGTACTGGTTATCGTGATCTTCACCCGGCCCTCTTTCACGATGATCAGCTCTTCCTGGTCAGCATGTGTATGGGAAGTATGAGGGGCTTTGCCCGGTTCTAACGTAGAAGTATGTACTTCAAATAAACTGAGGGAAGTGGTGCTCCCTTCCATTACCTGTCTTCGTATCCGTGTATCTTCTTTCTTTGCTTCCAGGCTGTCCCAGCGATATACACGTGATGGCAACGAATCTGTTTTTTGTGCTGCCAGGGAAGACGTACTGATAACAAATGCTATGGGCAGGACGAACCTCATGTTACTTTGTTTTTTTAATGAATTGTGTATTGCCATATCGTTCCAGTTGAAACCCTTCGGGGTTACCGTTATTGGTTTTAAAATGAACATTAAAGTATTCAGATGTTGAATAAAAATCAGTTTCACTGGCGGAGTACAATGAGTATTTATCAGAAGGAGAAAAGTATAAGGTGAGGCTGCCGTTCTCATTTTTCAATTCAATCTTATTTCCGCTGGCTGATTCATAAGTGCCGCTCAATTTATTCAGCAGGCCTGCATCAAGATTCAGTTTTGGTCTTTCAAATATGAATTGCATACCGCGACCAAATGTTTCGCTCTTGGTACCGGAGTGACCGGTATTCTCTAATATTTTTGATTTAATAGTTACCGATGTATATTTCCCCGTCGTCATTTGCGCAGCGAATTTTTCAAAGACCGGGCGGCTTCTTTCCACATCACCTATGGTCATATAGACCCGCACCGGTTTGGATAGTTTTTTCTGCGAAAATTCTTTTTCATACTTATATAATACTTCCCTGTCCCAGCCAACAGCTGGACTGGCGGCTGCATAACCGGTGAACAGTTCTGGTTGTGTAAATAAAGTATATAGCGTAAACAATCCGCCTAATGAGCAGCCCATTAAAGACCTGTTGCCGGGGTCTGCTTTATAATTTGTTTCAATAAAAGGGAACAGTTCATTTTTCATGAAGGAAAGAAAATTATCAGCGCCGCCGCTTTGAGGCAGCCTGTTCTCTTTTGTAGGCGTATAATCTCTTGCCCGCAGGCTGTCAGGGTTTGGATGGACGCCACCCCATGTTACACCAACGATAATCAGTTCCGGAATAAAGCCATCAAAATAATGTTCACCATACAATGATTTTACTAATGGGAAATCCCATTGAGAATCCATCAGGTAAACAACCGGGTATTTCTTTGTACTGTTCTTATAATCACCAGGGAGTAAGATATGTAATTCATACTCCTGTCCTGTAATAATAGAAGAAGTTAGATTTCTTATTTCAGAACCGGGAATAGTAACCCGTGGGTATTGCGCTAAACAATTAGCTGCATACATTAACAGAAAGAGGATAACCAGGCGTTTCATTGTTTATTTTTTAATGCTATTTCCAATGCTTTTGTCGTGGTATAATATTTTGACAGCATAGTAGGTACTTCCCATACAGGTATGTTATGGTTCTTAAAATAACCCATATAATTTTCTGTCACCCTGGCAAAGTGTGATTCATGTCCTTCTTTGTATTTATCAGGAATGATTACTTCCCAGCCTTCTTCGGTTTCCTTCAACGATATGCCTGGATATTTTGCTTTAACTGCTTTAAATATTTCTTCCATGGCTGCCGTTGTAAAATCCGGGTCACGCTTCGGTAAAATGTACAATACAGGTTTGTATTGTTCTTTAACTCCCTGCTTTATCACAAGATCCGCTAACGTTCCTCTCATCAAAGAATAATGTGTGTCACTTCCGCTGGCGGTTTGGTATTCCCACACTACAGACACTTTCGCATGAACACCTTTTATTGTATAATTGATCTCACCATTCGACCATACCTGCAATGTTGTATCATTCAGCTTATTTTTATCCAAAAAGGAAGGAACGTCATCCAGCTTAGTAATCGTTTTAAATTGTGTGGTTGTCATATTTGTGGGCCACCTTTTTGCAGTAAGCACCTCGATATCTTTTGTATAATCCAAACTTTGCTCCGGGAAACATTCCCATTGCACCAAGTCAACAAGGTGCGTAGTTACATCAGTTATCCCTTCACCTTGTTGCGAAGCATCCATAAACCAGGCCGGCCTTACTACTATATTACCTGAAACATTTTTATAAAAGTTATGATCACTTACCATCACTACAGCCGGGTTATCAACGGTGCCGGTATCCAAAGTCCCGAATATTTCAGGTATCATTGATAATTCTCGTTGCAGTATGCTTGTTATTTCAAAGCGTTCCGTCATAATATCATACAACAGCAGGTTTTTTTCCTTTGCAGTTTCAAAAGCCTTTATCAGCGTTTCAAAACCTTCGCTGGTAACAGCCATGGGTTTATCGGCCAGCACATTAAATCCTGCTTCCAGCGACCTGGAAATGTATTCTGTCTTTTTCCGGTTGTTTCCTGCTATCACTACAACGTTCCCTTTTTTTTCAGCCAGCATTGTTTCGAAAAAATCATTACCCGAATAAATATTTTTTTTCCAGTGTGTGGGATTGTCTTTCCTGTTATTAAAAGCATTGATTCGTTCAAGGTGCAGCGTCAGGTCATTCCCTTCCGGTGCATATATATTCACTATTGAATCTACATTATCATACATGGTCTTTTGTACCAGGGCCGCATGGAAATGCCCGGGATCCAATGTAACCAGTTGAACAGCGAAATTGCTTTTCTCGTTTTTATCACCGGGGTTACAAGCCATAAACAATGCAGTTGTCAGACTCATCAAACATATTTTTTTCATGATTATTATGCTTTAACGCTGTAAGGTTCACGTTGCGGTCTTGATAGCATAGCCGTTGCTTCCTTATCATTTTTAAATTCTTCTTTTGCAGGGTTCCAGTAAATTTTTCTTTTCAGCTTCATGGCGATATGGTGCAGCAAGCAAGCTGAGCAGGCACGATGCGCTTCTTCTACCGGTGCAATAGGGTTTTTATTATCCCTTATCGCTTCCAGCCAGTTGCCATGATGTTCTTTACTTATTTCAAAATGAAATTCTTTTTCCCCGATTACTGATGTAAGGATCTTAGGATCGCTGGCATCTATTTTTTTAGCCTGTGTAGTACCTCCACCGGGATCGCTTGATGTTACCTGGTAATCTCCCCTTGAAACAAATATCCATCCTTTCGTCCCTTCAAACTTTATCCCATTGGGCAATTCATTACTCACCACCATTTTTACACCATTGGCATATAATGCTTCCGTAGTAAAAATGCCATGAACATCCCAGAGTCCTTCCACCGCAAACTCCGCTTTATTACTCCAAATTTCAACAGGGCCGCTGCGTTCCATTCCCATGCCCCAATGCGCGGAATCAATATGGTGGGCGCCCCAGCCCGTAATCATACCAGCGCCAAACTGTTCGCATCGCAACCAACCCGGTCTGCCATAACCCACCTGGGGGTGTACCCTGTCTTCTGTATAATAAACTTCCGGTGTTGATGCCAGCCACATATCATAATTCAGTGCAGGCGGAACAGGCATCTTTGTTTTATCTCCCCCGGGAGGATCGCCGGGCAGACCTACATACACCGTTTTTAAATCACCAATTCTGCCATTGCGAACTAACTCTGCTGCGTAACGAAATTGCTCACTGCTTCGCTGCTGACTTCCTATCTGGAATTTCACACCGCTTTTTTGTACCACATCGCTTATAATCCTTCCCTCACCAATAGTAAGTGATGCCGGCTTTTGCATATAAGTATGTTTACCTGCACGGGCTGCAACCACGCCGATCATCGCATGAGTATGATCGGGAGTGCTGATCAGCACCGCATCAATGTCTTTATTCTGCAGCAGTTCACGATAGTCTGTATATACTTTTACACCGTCAAATGGTTTACCCTCTCTTTTTGTATAATATTCATTCACGAGTTTTTTTCCGTCTTCCGCCCTGTTGGAATCAAGGTCACAAACAGCCGTTATCTGCGCATAATCATATTGCCACACACCCGGCATATCATGTATCCGGGATATACGTCCCGTACCTATTGCACCGATGTTGATCCGGTTACTGGGAGCATTCTTTCCGAATACACTGGCCGGAACGATTGATGGGAAACCCAGGGCAATAGAAGTTCCCAGCGCAGTTTTAAAACTGTTGTTGAGAAATTCCCTGCGACTAACGGTTGATTGTTTACCCCTTAGTCCGCCGGCTGGCGGAGTGTTTTTCTTTTTCATAATTGACAATCGGTTTTATGATGATAAGATTTTATTACCAGCTTTCGTGCTACTATCGGCTTCGTTGCGACGCTTCGTTCATCTTTCTGTTCTTTATTCAGCAATGCATCACAGTTTACCTAAGGCGAAGAACAATTACATCTCGCAACGACGCAACGTGAGAAGCTTTTGTATTCGTTGCGACTTTGCATCGTTGCGTGAGTTATTACTTTTTAATCTTCACTTCGGCAGGTATCGCAAAATACTGCCAGGCACTCTCCGCTTTTGCTGCATCCATCTTTCCATTGAACACAACCATTCGATATTTTAATGTATACGTCTTTCCCGGTTCTAATATCCAATCCTTATCTTTTGTTGTTGCAAAATTGGCAAACACATCCCCGCGTCCGCCATTTGCATTCTTATCCCAGATACGCAATGGTTCGGGATGATTAAAATTTTCAGGAGAAGATAACATCACTGCGCCTCCGGAATCATTACCCGGCAGATCTCCATATACTATTATCCATCGTCCTTTGGTGCCATCGGTATTATCTCTTGTTTTTCCTTCCGAGGTCAGCATTTCAGAATTGTCTTTAGTCCAGAACTCCGTGGCCCGCCAACCAAAACCGGCATAACGATAGGCCACAATATGAAAAGGACTTTGCGAAGCGCAACTCATTTCAGATATAAAGTCCATGATATAATAATCACTATGTTCTTCCGGTTTGTAGATTCTTATCGTTTGGTTTTCATTTAAAGCTATCTTTTCACCCCCATCTTTTTTCAACACCACATGCTCATGCAATACTTTGATTTCAGAAAAAATAGTACCACTCGTTTGAGAGAGTAATTTGGCAAAGCGTACCGTTGCATTTTTTCCGCCGATATTCCAGAAATCTACGGTATCATTTTCAAACAAAACATGCGTCCATGGATTCCAGATGCCATAATGATGATAATGGTCTTTCGGCTGAATGCGGGTGATCTCCTGCCCATGCGGCGTCCACAACGGATGAATGAAACCGCTTCTTCCGTACGCTGTATCAATTCCTGCTGGCGGGTACACTTTTTTATGAACATAACTCAGCAGGTTTTTATTACCGGCGCTTATAATATAAGCCCCATCTTTTTCGTTTACTGTTACTTGGTTGAACTTGCCCGGTGTACCTTTTATTAATTGGTAAGTTTGTTTTTTTTCTCCGCCAGCAGATTTTGTCAGCCACGATACTATTCTTTCATTGCCGGGTGTTACCTGGAAAGGAACCGGCATTTTCTGATCACCATTTACTTTTACCAATGACAATGATTTGTCCGGAAAAGAACTAATTCCTTTAAGACTCACATTTACCGGAATTTCAAGATCATTGGTTGCTGCCGGCAGGTTTACTTCAAAAGTTGCAATGACCTGGCCGGTACCTGTTAATGATGACATAAGAAATAAAATAAGGAGTGAATGACGTATCATGCAAATTATTTTGTTTAGTTAATCGTCACAATTGCTTTTACCACGTTCGACGTTGTTTTTATTTTTGTGCCCGGTTGGCCGCCACCCACGCTGATCATTATTTTTCCTTTTCCTTGTTTCATCATTCCGTTATCATCAATGGTGGAAAGATCTTCCGGGCTTAATTGAAACTGCAGCACTTTACTTTCACCTGCTTCCAGGGCTATTCTTTTAAAACCTTTTAATGCTTTTAAAGGCGCTTTGATCGTTTTATTTTCATTGCTTATATACAACTGTACCACTTCCTCACCATCCATTTTTCCCCTATTGGTTACCCTCACACTGACTGAAATTTTTTTACCGGCAATTGCAGTGGCAGGTACTTTCAACTGATCGTAGAAAAAGTTTGTATAGCTAAGTCCATAGCCGAAACCATACAAGGGATCGCCTTTGAAGTAGCGATAAGTACGATTCTCCATGGAATAACTATTGAAATCCGGGAGATCACTGTCACTTTTATAAAAAGTAACAGGCAATCTTCCTGCAGGGTTGTAATCACCAAACAAGACATCAGCAATAGCAGTGCCGGCCGATTGTCCGCCATACCATGCATTCACGATGGCAGGAATATTTTCCGACTCCCAGGGAAGCGCAATAGCGCTGCCTGTCATCAGGACAAATACAACAGGCTTGCCGGTTGCTTTTAATGTTTTTAATAAATCAGTTTGCACGGAAGGCAATAAAATAGATGTACGGTCACCGCCATTGAACCCGGGATAATCCACTCTCATTTCCTCGCCTTCCAGTTGTGGAGAAATGCCACCAACATATATGATCGCGTCAGCATCTTTGATCCGGTTCGCTAAAGCTGTAAAGTCGGTTCTCTCAAAATTACCAGCCCTCAATCGTATATTGGCTTTTCCTTCCGCCTGGAAATATTCAATCACTAATGTATAAGCGGAATCTTTCTTTGTATTAAATCTATAAGTCCTGGCGCCAAACCGGTTCCTTGTCCAGGTATTGATTTCCTCCCTGCCATTTAATAGTAGCTTATAACCATCATCAGCATCCAGTTCAAGCGTGATATTGCCATCCCGGGTCGCAGTGAAGGTGGTGGTATAACGGGCGGAAAAATTATTCGCCCTGATATTTCCCACTACTGCTTCACCTTCCTGCCAGAAATGATCAATTTTATCTTCTGTCCGGGTCACTTCCGGCTCCCCCTTCAATTCTTTATTAGCATAGTATTCGGCTTTGAAACCCTGCTTGCCCTCATACGAATATTGCTGGCTGACATCTGCGTACATCAGTAAAGTATCATTGGTAAAATTAATAGCTCTTTCAAACAGCACTTCCGCATTGTTGCCCAGTTTGTTTTTTATTCCCTGCAACGCTGTAACAATGTCGGATGGTATGCCGTTATAATTGCCCAGCACAGCAATACGATTATCCGCATTAGGCCCGACTACCGCGATCTTCTTTATTTTTTTACTTAATGGTAAAATATTGTTTTCATTCTTCAGCAATACAATTGACTGCTGTGCCATCTTGAGTGAATGGGCTTTATGTTCAGGGCTTTCTAAAACAGAAGAAGTTGTTTGTGCATATTTAACAACAGACGGCGGGTCAAACATGCCAAGACGAAAACGGATGGTAAATAATCTTTTCAGCGAAACATCAATTTGCGCTTCGGTGATCTTTCCGTCTTTCACGGCCTGCACCAGCGATTTGTAAGCATCGGTACCGCAATCAATATCCGTACCGTGTAGTACCGCATCCGCAGAGGCGCTGGCCGCATCGGGATGTGTTTTATGATTTTTAAAGAAATCATCTATCGCCCAGCAATCGGAAGTGACATACCCTGTAAACTTCCATTGATTCCGGAGAATGTCCACCATCAGCTCATCGCTGCCGCAGCAGGGTTGTTTGCGGAATGCATTGTAGGCGCACATTACCCCGGCTACTTTCGCATGTATTACTAATTCTTTGAACGCCGGCAAATAAGTATCCCACAGATCATAGTTGCTGACATCAGCATTGAATATATGCCGCGATGGCTCCGGCCCGCTATGCACAGCATAATGTTTGGCGCAGGCTGCCGCTTTTAAATATTTCGGATCATCGCCCTGCAATCCTCTTACAAATGCTTTTGCCAACATTGCAGTCAGGAATGGATCTTCACCGTATGTCTCCTGTCCGCGTCCCCAGCGGGGATCACGGAATATATTAATGTTGGGCGTCCAGTATGTTAATCCCAGGTATCTTTCATTGGTTCTGCCGAGTTCAATCGCTTTGTTATGAATAGCTCTTCCTTCCAGTGCCGAATAATCAGCCATGGTATAAAGTGAGTTGGTATCGAATGTGGCAGCCATTCCAATAGCTTGCGGGTATACCGTAACCCTGAACGGGGTTCTCGCCACACCATGCAGCACTTCATTCCACCAGTCATAAGCCTGGATACCTAACTTCGGGATGGCGGGGGTCGAATTCAGCATCTGGGCTACTTTTTCTTCCAGCGTTAAACGGCTTACCACGTCATTAACCCTTTCTTCAACGGGTAATTTATAATTCCAGAAAGGAAGTTTATCTTTTTCAACCTGTGCCTTGCATACAATTGTAAAAAGTAAAGCAGAGCTTAACAGCAATGTTTGATGAACTATTTTCATTACAAAAATTTTTATCTTGTCAACTTGTATTACTATTATTTTCATTCGTATTTCATAACGAAACTTTTGAATCCCCCGGTGCCCATCAAGTGTATTTATTTTTACGTGTTGAATCAATACCTAATTATTTCCTGCTGTCTTACTCTTACCCTGCGATGATTTAATATATTCTGCTACATCCAGCATCGGTGCAATCCAGATATCTTTTTCATTCTTTTTTAAAAACTGTAAAAATTCACGATGCGCCGGAAGTGATACATTTAATCCATTGCCGCCACCTACGCCATGAAAGAGTATAACAAGTAAAGAATTTGTTTCCATTGCCTTTTTCGCCCATTCTATCATTTGCGCGCCTGTTTCACCATTGATACCATACGCATCAACATTGTAAATATCTACTTCATCTATGTGATTCATTTGTGAACGAACTCCTCTTGCCGCTACAAAATCCTTTTTCATTCCATCCATAAAAGAAGAATCCCCGATCTTCCTGTCACCGCAGGTAAATGCAAATGTTCTTTTTATTTTGCCATCTAATGATTGAAGTAAAACATTGGTTGCTCTTGTTTCATCCACTATACGCTGAACAGTGTATTTGCTGAGATCATAATCAGGCTTCACCCATTCTCTCCCCTTACCACCCGCGCAGGGATGATACATCGTATGATTTCCCAGTTCATGGCCATTGGCCGCGATCCTTTTCCAATCCGCCAAACGTGACTGCATAGAAGTGGAAAAACCAGTAATATAAAAAGTAGCTTTCAAACCCAGCGAATCAAGAACAGGAATAGCATTATCCAAATGCTGATTGATGGCATCATCATAAGTGAGAACAACAGCGCATTTTTTTCCATTCCATACTTTGCCAGGTTGAGCAGTTGCATTCGCAATAAACAGGAAGGTTATTAATACGCCAATAAGTAATTTTTTCATATTAATTTGTTGTTATAAGATAGTTGTTCATTATTGTGCCGCCACTCTTTCATATTTCAGGAACTTACTGGCCCATGGTATAAAATATTTAAAGTTAGGAGCATCGGTATGCCCGCCATCATGCTGCCGCCATGCTAATTCACCATTCAGCATATCTGTGAGCATAGGAGGCATTTTTTCGGTTAAGTAATCATTGGAAATACCAAGATCTTTTGCACCTAACAATTTAAATGTTGAGCCGGCTGCCACAGTAGCCATCCAGCTTCCCTGCTGATCCAGCCACCTGGCATCACCTTTTTCCGGAATACCATAACTGATAAATGTAAGACGCGGCGCACACAATGCAATTAATTCATGTGAATCAACCGATAGATCGCAACTGGTTTTTTGACCAAATGATGATTCTTCCGTTCCGTATTTTAAATAATTACCCGCCATCCAGTGATACTCGCCGCTGCCGGTAAGATTTTCAACCGCTTCACCAAATACACGGCGATGCAAGGTTGCACCACCTTTACCCGAAGAACCTATCAATCCGACTGCGAAACGTGGCTCAAACGCCAATGTAACCAATGCGGCTTTGCCATAACGTGATACCCCTTCGATCCCTGTTTTTTTTGCATCCACCAATGTATCTGTTTCCAAATAATCCAGTCCGCGGGCTGCTCCCCATGCCCATGCACGCAATGATCCCCAGTCATCAGGCTTGCGCGGTTGACCTTTATTGACCAAACCAATAATTCCCCGGGTAAGACCTGCACCATTATCAGCTTGTATGCTGTTCGTTTCAATAGTGACATAACCCCATCCTGCAGCCAACAGCCTTTCCTGCGGTGTAAGTTCTTCGTCAGGTTTTGGCGGCGCAAAAAAATTAGGTGCGGGAAGTCTTGTGATCGCCTGGTACGCCGGGTATTTATCAAAGATGGCTTTCAATGACGGATCATTTTTTATCATCATTTCTTTGAAAGCGGCATTGATCTTTTCCAATTCATCCGGTGCAGGTTGCGCAGCGGCGGGAAATGAAGGACGGCCACTGAACATCATTAATACAGGAACGGGGCCTTTTACATTCGCCGGCACCACCAGCATCATATTAATATCAACATTGATTAATGGGTACGAGCTATTATCAACATGCCCGACCAGCATCTTAGCAATAACAGGAATGCGGTTAACAAATTCCCTGTCGGTAATTTTTACTGTCCATGTTACTTTCGGGATATTTTTGGGAAGACGACCATACATTTCTCTTTCAAAATCTTCTATTAATTCAGGACGACGCTGGTTCCACCACATACCTGCAGTGGTTACTTTTTTCCCGGTCTTTGTAGTCAATACATCCGGCAATTGAGGGCAGGGATTGGCTGCTGCTTCGTCATAATTCGCATGATTAGGGGCGGATTCATTACCACTGGGGCCGGGTCTTAATTTTTTTATACCTAATTGCTGTTTCATATTATCATGATCCTGCTGTGCAGTAAACGTTACGATGCGCGGATACTTGCTGCTGTCAATTTTTATCTCCTGTGCTTTTGCCGTATAAGTAAGACCTGCTATCAGCAAAAAAGGTATAAGTTTTTTCATGTAACGATTTTATTATTCGCCTGTTACTAACTATTTATCAGTTCTGAAGGGAGACGCCGGCAATCCTTCTTTATTATATAAATTAACGCCAGGATTGTCAGCCCAGGCATACCTTACATACATGGGGCTGGCAATTTCATCACTTGATACAACTATCTTATCTCCTTCGATCTTTGCTTTTGCCCAGACGAATTTTTTATCAGCGCCTGCTATGGCAAATTCTCTCAGTTCTTCCCCATCTTTTGTTATCAAACCGCTGCCAATATGGGTAAATGAAATGATTACTGTATTTCCGTCAATGATTGCAGATTGAAAAAGTGGCCCGGAATAAACAATATTTTCCCCATAAGCCAGTTTCTCAGCGATCAATGCCAAACGTTCTCCTACATCTTTTTTATTATCCGGGTGTATATCGTTCCATTCGCCGAGATCTATTCCCACGGCCATGCCTGTATTGGGAACAGATAGCGCTTTTAATTGCGCTTCTCTTAATTCCGCCCACTGGCTTTCTGAAGGAATATAATTCGCGTCCATGAAATTGGGAAGTTGCACAAATAAGAAAGGAATATCACCTTGCTGCCATTTGTTTCTCCAATCACTGATCTGCGCCGGTTGCAGCTTTACATATTCTGATGCCCTGCCTGTATTGCTTTCGCCCTGGTACCATAGAATACCCCTGATACCATAATTAATAACAGGAGCTACCATTGCATTATACAAAGCGGCTGGTTGGTTTTGCGCCGATATCCCGCCACCACTGCCACCCCGGGGAATGAATACTTCACCCACCTTATACTGCCAGTAACCTTTAAGATCAATGGTATCATTCCCGGCAAACAAACAATATGGTTTATCGGGAACAAACCCCCCTTTGCCGTTGTTGTTGGTTACTTTTACTACCAAAACATTTTTACCTGCTTTTAACAGGTCTGCAGGTACATTGTATCTTCTTTGCGGGTACAGGTAGGTAGTATTACCCACCTGCTTTCCATTGATATATAAAATATCAGCATCAACAATTCTTCCTAAAAAAACTCTTGCCGGTTTGCCAGTCATAGATGCAGGCACATCAATTTCTTTCCTGTACCAGACAACACCATTCAGATCTTTAACGCCCTGGTCTTCCCAGTAACCAGGAACAGCAATCGTCTTCCATCCGCCGGCTGGTGGAATATAGGTAACATCATACCATGGCTTAGGGCCGGTCAATCCTTTATCCTGTAATGGTACCGATTGCCTGTTTGTGTTACCTGTAAAAGCTTTCCTTGTCAAGTCATTTATATAAGCGGTGTCTTTGTTTTTTTGAATCGTGCTGGTCAATGCCGGAAAATCTTTCAATCCTTCTTCACTTGTCCATGCTTCAATAGGGGTGCCGCCAACGCTTGCATTGATCAAGCCAACAGGTACATGGTATTTTTCATAGATTTTTCTCGCAAAAAAATAAGCTACAGCAGAGAATGGTCTTATATCCTCAGGATTAGCTGATTTCCAAAAGCCGGTTGGCAGATCATCTTTTGGTCCTTCAAGACTGGTGAGTGTTGGTATCCAGAAATGTCTTATCTGAGGATTGTTGGCTTCTGCAATATCCTTTGCATAGGTAACGTCATGAATGTTCATTTGATGCACCATGTTGGATTGGCCGGAACAAAACCATACATCGCCTACCAGTATATCTTTCAGCGTAATCTTATTAGTGCCATTTATGTCCATTGTAAATGGCCCACCTGCTTTGGTTGGCGCAAGTAATACCGACCATTTGCCATCCGCACCTGTTGTTGTTTTATAATTCTTCCCATTGAACTTCACGTTTACTTTTTCGCCTTTTGCAGCCCATCCCCATATCTTTAGTTTGATATCTCTTTGCAGAATCATGCTATCTCTTACCAATCGCGGGAGTCTTACCTGTGAGTAAACTGGCTGAAATGTCATTACTATAAAGTACCCGGTCATTAATAAAAAAAACTTCATACTAATAGTTTGAATATTTCTATGGCTGTTTAACAATTGATGTTCCCCGGTTAAAATTTTATCACTTCCTGGTAAGCTTTCTTAGGTTTCAGTTCTTTGTCAAATAATAAGGGATAGTCCTTTCTTCCGGGTACCGGAAAATTATCGAGCCAACTGGCCCGGTCGGAAATATTCCAAAACGTTACTCCCGACAGCACGGCTTTATATTTTCTAAAAACCCTGAAACACATTTTGTACATTTCCACCTGTTTCATTTCCTGTTCAGCCGTGAATTTATCATTGGTATCTTCCGGCTTTCTCTCCCTGCGGTCATGCTCTTTCGGGTAAACAGATATGTCCATTTCCGTCACCTGTATTTTAACCCCCAGGCTTTTAAACTTTTCAATGGTTTCGATCAGTGTTTGTTCCGAAGGTTCATAGATGGACCAATGTCCCTGGATGCCTACGCCATGAATAGGAACACCCGCTTCTTTAAGGCTTTTTACCAATGTAAAGATTTTATCTCTCTTCACCGGGTTGATCGTATTATAATCATTGTAAAAAAGCAAGGCATCGGGATCAGCTTCGTGGGCATACTGAAAAGCTTTGGCAATATAATCTTCACCACATATCTGGTACCATAAGGAAGGGCGCAGGTATTCACCGGGTTTATCCGAGATGGCTTCATTAACGACATCCCAGGCATAGATCGTTCCCTTATATCGTTGAACAACTGAAGTAATATGATCCTTTAACCGGCGCAGCAATATTTCCTTTGACACATTATTACCTGCCGAATCCCTGAATAACCAACGGGGTGTTTGATTATGCCAGCAAAGGGTATGTCCTCTTAATTTGAGATGATTGCGCTTCGCAAATGCAGCGATGGAATCGGCATCTTTCCAGAAGTAACGGTTTTCTTCAGGATGCACAGGCCCCATCTTCATAGCATTTTCAGGAGTCATGCTGGCAAACTCCTGCAGAATCAACCCGGCTTCGTCAGATTGTAATGACCGGGGAGATACAGCAACACCAATGGGGAAATAGCTTTTATAATAATCCTTTAACCCCTTGCCTGTTTCTTTATTGCTCTGTGCATTACCGAAAGTAAACAAACTAAGAAACAAGATGATCCCCGGTGTTTTATAGAAATAAGTAATTGGTATCATTTTATTTGTTTTATCAATGTCAGTATTGCAATGCTCCTTGCATAGAACTTTTCCGGAAAATTATTTATAGGCATTGATAGCTTGTATTGATCCATCTGCATTATATTTCAGCTCAGTTACTTTTACATTGCGCAGGTGCGTTTTTCCGCTTAGCTGCACATCATGATAAAAAATGTACCATTTTCCATTTATTTCAACAATGGAATGGTGATTGGTCCATCCGTCAACAGGATCGAGCACCACTCCCTGGTAAGTGAAAGGACCATAAGGATTATCACCTGTGGCATAATTAATAAAATGCGTATCGCCTGTTGAATAAGAGAAATAATATTTGCCTTTGTATTTGTGCATCCATGACGCTTCAAAAAAGCGTTTATCATTATCTTTTTCTGTAAAAGGCTTGCCGTCTTTGCCAACGATCTGTATTTCTTTTACCGGTTCAGCAAAGCTTTTCATGTCCTTACTCAATTTTGCCATGCGTGGTTGAACAGCCATTTCTTCCGGTTTACGATTTTTAGCAGAGTCATCGTATTTGTTGTTGTTCCATCTTTGCAATTGCCCGCCCCAGATACCACCGAAGTACATATAAAAGGAACCATCATCATCTTTGAAAACGGAAGGATCAATACTGTAACTTCCTTTGATAGGTTCTTTCTCAGCTTTAAAAGGCCCTTCTGGTTTGTCGCTTGTAGCTACGCCAATCTGGAATACATCTTTTTTGTTTTTTACAGGGAAATAGAGATAATACGTATTGTTGGCAAAAGCAGCATCAGGCGCCCACATTTGCCGGCCAGCCCAGGGCACATCTTTGATATGCAACGCCACTCCATGATCAGTTACCTTTCCACCGACAGAATCCATGGAAAGAATATGATAATCCATCATATTGAAATGGCTGCCCAGGTCATCTTCCGGTGTTCCGGTGGCGGTATCATGTGAAGGATAAATATAAATACGGCCATTGAATACATGGGCGGAAGGGTCAGCCGTATAAATATGAGAAACGAGTGGCTGGGAAATAGGTTCTTTCTTTTTTTCCGTTTGCGCTTCCTGTTTAGGTTCTTCTTTTTCTTTTTGTTCGCTGCTATTACAACTGGATAAGAGCGCAGCGGTTAAAGCGATTCCAATAAAGGCAAGTTGTCGTTTCATCTTTTGCATAACAGGTATTTATTGTGTTAAAAGGTTATTTCAATTTTGTTTCCGGCGGCCCCAGGTAGCTTTGCTTCACACCGCCAAAGTCCAGTACTAATTTTTGCAATACTACTCCCGGGTTCACCATCCAATACTTCACGGCATGTTTGCCCGGTTTGCTGATAATATGTTCCGATGTTTTAATGATGATATTATTAGCTACCCATCCTTCCCATGTTCTTACATTGTTATCTTCTTTATTGATGCTGATGATCTGTGGCTGGTCATCATCTATTGATACGGCATATTGTAACCCCATTTCGGTATTAAGGAAATTAAGGGTAGGGGAGAAGTAAGCCATCAGTTTGAATGTACCAGCGCTGTACGTGTAAAATTCATATTGAAGATGCGGTGATCCGGCTGCTGGTTTTTGTGCAGCCGCCGTTACAGGGAAGGGCGTAATGGCCGACCCGGTTCTTCCATGATCGGGTAATATCTTCCAGGTAATGCCATTTGTATTGACAGCTTTTGTATAATGATTTGATTCGATACCTATATGTTCTTCGAATTCGTAAAATATATTTCCTTTGCTGCGCCCGGAGATCTGGTACTCATTTGTCCGCGGTATTTTATAGGGCAGGTTTACCTGTTCAACCATTGAATCGTCAGGTACATATTTCACCTCCGGCATTACTTGCCTGTTTGGTTGTTGCCAATACGTATAACCAATATGCGCCTGGTCCATCATGTGGTTCCATTTGTTATTAGCTATGGCATGATACTGAAGACTGATCAGCGAATCGTTAGTGTATGCCTTTTTTGCTTTATCGGCATATTTATTGGCAATTGGCCATTTATAGGAATAGGCCTCTTTGTTTTTCGCAACAGATGTATATAATCCCTGCAGGTTCGCGCAGGCTTTTGCGGGATGGAGTACCAATTGATAATAAGCGTCCCGGTATTCAGCAGGGAGATCCGTGTTTATTTTCTCTGCTCCGGCCAGTAGGTTATTGTATTCAGTAGTTACACTTTCAGCTTCATTATAGTTTTGGAGGCTATATGTATTTGCATCCAGCAATTCCGGTTTTCGCCTGCCATTATATTTTGTGTACTTCAATATAATACCAGCGATATCTTTTCCATACTTATCTCCGAATTGTGAAGCTGCCCATTGTTCCGTATATTTCTGCAGGTCATCAGCACTGATCTTTGCCGGGTTCCATGCATAATCTAAAAAGAACGAAATAGGGAATTCCATCGGTTTTATATCACCCACATTCACTATCCATATTTCTCTAGCTTTATATTCCCATGCCAGGTGCATCTGTTCCCACACTCTTGTAATGGGATTTGTATTAAGCCATTTATAATTTCTTGGCCCTCCTACATAATCAAAATGATAATAGATGCCATACCCACCTTTACGTGGCTTCTCACCAGGTTTAGGAAGCTTACGGATATTGCCCCAGTTATCATCGCATAATAGTAAGGTGACATCATCCGGCACCCTCATACCTTTGTCATAATAATCCTGCACTTCTTTATACAATGCCCATAACTGTGGTGTTGCTGATGCGGGTTGCTTTGTTACTTCCTCAATTATTGCACGCTGATCTTTTACAATTTTTTCTAATAAGGCTGTCGCTGTTTCTCTTGACATCGGTTCGTCACCATCACCCCGCATACCCACGCTGACGATCTTTTCATTGGTAGCTCTTTGCATACCACTCCGCCAGAATTCTTTCAGCCGGACTTCGTTACTGTCATAATTCCATTTTCCTTTTCCATATCTTCTCCATTCATCATGTGCCCTCATTAAGGGTTCGTGGTGTGATGTGCCGATAACAATACCGTAATCATCCGCTGATTGTATATTCAATGAATCATCATCGTAAAAAGCATTGCCCCACATCGCTGGCCACAGGTAGTTTGCCTTTAAGCGGATCATCAGTTCAAATACTTTTTCATAAAAGTGATGATTAAAGCCGCCAAATTTTTCTTTACTCCACCCGGAAAGGGCAGGGGCTTCGTCATTAATAAAGATGCCACGGTATTTTACTTTGGGTGAATCGCTGAGCGTCGTTCCTTTCTTACAGTATAATGAGGGTCTCTTTTTGACAGGTACATCCGCCCACCAATACCAGGGCGATACGCCGATCTGCCGCGAAATTTCAGCGACGCCATAAGCAGCGCCTCTTCTGTCGCTGCCTGCGATGACCAATGCGTTTTCAATTCCTTTAAAAGGGTTGGTAACAGTTTGAATAAGGTAGGCTTCCCATTTATTCTTTATTTTATCAATAGCGATCTTCTTCTGCTGAACCAGTTGTTTGATATAAACTGATCTTTCCGCGGCGCCGATAATGATAATAGTTTTTGCAGATGAGGGAAGTGTATTTGAAAGCGATAGCTTTTTACCGGTTACCGCTTCAATATCCTGTTGCAGCAATGAAGCTGACTTTTGAATAAGTGCAGGATCGTCTGTGTCAGTAATGATAACAGCATGGCTGTTTGCAGAAACGAGTGTAAAACCGCCCGTTTGTGGTTTATCACTGATCAATTGTTGCGCCTTAGCTGGCACAGAAAGCCAGGCCGAAAAAAATAGCAGCAATACATTTCCTTTATACATCTTCAATTTTTAGATGTCCTTAAAAAAATCGGGACAATAAAAATCCCGCAGGCAAAACGAAACTCCGGAAGGCTATAATGATTACCTCAATGAAATCTTTATAAATTCTCCGATACTTAAAATCCAACCGAATTACCTCCATCCACGGGAAGCACCACGCCAGTTATATATCTGGCAGCATCCGATGCAAGAAATAAAGCCGCTTCACCAATATCATCTGGTTTCCCCATATATCCCATGGGTGTCCTGCCAAATACTTTTTGCTTTCTTTCCGGATCTGAATTCAACGCTTTTGCCGTCATAGCTGTTTCAATAAATCCCGGTGCGATGGCATTGATGCGGATACCTTTGGGTGATAGTTCTACTGCCATTGCCCTTGTCATACCATCAATAGCTGTTTTGGAAGCGCTGTAGGCAATTACTTTGGGTAAGCCGTATTGCGCAGCCATCGAACTGATGTTGATAATGGAACCGCTTCCTTTTTTCAGCATTTCTTTGACCACTTCTCTTGATATGGCAAATACAGAGCACAGGTTGGTGGTAATTACCTGCTGGAATTCTTCATCCGTCACTTCTGTAAAATCTTTTTTCATATTGATGCCCGCATTATTGACCAGTATATCAATCTGTCCAAATTTCGACATGACCTGTTCAATCAATGCGGGAATAGAAGCCAGGTTGCTTACATCACAGATCATGGGGTGGCATAGTGGTCCTAACTGTGAGGTAGCCTTTTTCAATTTCTCTTCATCGCGGCCTACTATTACTGTTTCAATTTTATCCTGTGTAAATTTTTCTGCAATAGCCAAACCAATACCTGATCCGCCACCTGTTACTATAGCTACTCTTTTTTGATTACTTGTATTCATTGTTTTTTATTAGTTAGTTCATGCGATCAATTTATCCGGATGAGATGGCTGGTCTCATTTTCTCTCCTAAACTTACCGAAGGATAACTCTTAGCTATCCATTTCCCGGCGCATAGGGAAAACTTAATCCTTTATAGTACTCCAGTGTCTGATCAGGTTTTTCATAGCCGGCGGGTATGGGCATTTGGGAAAATGTCTGAAAATACAACAAACAGGCATTCCGCCACCATATTGCTTCTTTCACTTGTATTGCCAGCAACATTTTTACCTGTTCAAATCTTGCTTTATCTACATATTTCTCCAGTTTATTCCATTGATGCTGCACGGCCCGGATGGAGTCCACACCGGAATAATATTTATAGCATAGTTCATTCCACAAGGTTCTTCCTGATCTCATTTTGTAATCCCACTTAACATGATGAAACCATAGCAGGTATTCATCAGGACAATTATTTATATCTTTCCATTGATCGCTTACTTCTTTTGCATATTGCGACAGGGCGTTACTTCCTGTCGCTGTTCTGTCGAAACCTATCCCAATGCTATCGGCTTTATGAAAATATACGGGATTCCAATCGGCTCTTCCTGCGTTACTAACCCAGGGAGCTGGTCCATAGTGATGGCCAGTGCCCATAATATGATTCAATCCAAGAGGCGTCATGTAATTCACCAATGTTTCATGAGACGACATCATGATCCTTTTTACTGCGGTGATATAGGTTTTCTCATTGGTGAATGTCTGGCGTATCCATTCATCAGCTATCTGTGATGAAGTGAGATCATGATCCCAGGCTAATCTTCCATACGCATACCAGTTAGCCTGCGCAAAAGGATGACCTGTCCAGTTGCGATCGCTTCCGATATTCGCTACACCTGCCATGGCAGAAATAGAATAATTATCTAAAGAACCATCTACAACTTTCGCAACAGTTGAACCTGCTTGTCCGGCAGGCAGGCCTTTACCTTTTGAATAGGTATCTGCATCCAATGCTTCTTTAAACATTGTGGACAGGTAAACAAGGCTAGTTGCTTGTCCAAGATATTCCTGGGTGACCTGGAATTCCATCATCAATGGTGTTTGCGGCATCGCACCGAATAAAGGATGAAAAGGTTCCCTCGGTTGAAAATCAAGAGGGCCGTTCTTTACCTGTAACAATACATTCTTTCTGAATTGACCGTCTAAAGGTTTGAATTCACTATAGGCCTGCTTAGAACGGTCATCAGGTGTTTCATTGCTATAGACAAATGCCCGCCACATTACCATCCCACCATGCGGCGCCACTGCGTCTGCCAGCATATTGGCGCCGTCAGCATGTGTTCTTTTATAGTTTTGCGGTCCGGGTTGTCCTTCTGAATTGGCTTTTACCAAAAAGCCGCCGAAGTCAGGAATGTATTGATATATCTCATCTGCTTTTTTCTTCCACCACTCCCGCACTTGAGTATCTAAGGGATCAGCGGTTTTCAATCCTCCTGTTTCAACAGGGGCGCTGAACCTTGCTGTGAGATATACTTTAATGCCATAGGGACGAAATACGTTGGCCAATGCAGCCACTTTTTCCAGATACATTTTTGTCAGCACTAATGCATTGGCATTTACATTGGTTAATACTGTTCCGTTAATACCGATGGATGCGTTTGCTTTTGCATAATCTATATAGCGCTGGTCAATATAACCGGGAAGTTTATGCCAGTCCCAGATAGAAGAACCGGCATACCCTCTTTCTACTGTCCGGTTAAGATTGTCCCAGTGGTTCAGGATGCGGTTTTGAATTTTGGGAATCGAAACGATATTGAGTTTGTCAATGGGCTGTTGTGTTTGCAGCAAACGGAGGAAATGAAATACTCCATATAAAACGGCCACATCAGTATTGCCCGCTATTGCGATAACTTTTTTTCCATTGAAGCGGCTAGTAGTAATGAAAAAACCTTCTTTCCCTAATTTTTCCAATTCAAACAAGGGAAAAATAGTTCCTATGACGGCAAGGCTTTCCGCTGTGCCTGCAACGATAGTGCCGTCCACTATATTAGTCAATGAAGCAATATTCTTTCCTAATAAACCTTTCAGACCGTTTTGCAATTCCTCTTTAATGATAACAGCGGTTGCTGAATTACCACCTGCTATCATACCGTTGATGCCAGTCTTATATTTTGTTAATAAGGCCTTATCAGATACCGCGTCATAACGGAGCCATAGCCTGTAACCATCTTCAGCAAGCAAGCAGCCTGTGATGATAAGCATAATAAAAAGAGAAATTGTTTTTTTCATGCTGGCAAAAACCGTTTGAAGATGAGTTTTATTTTTTTAATGATGATTTCCTGATGATAAGGTCCGAACGAACTACAATGGTATGGGTATGTTTAATATTTGACAACCCCCTTAAATGATGAATAATATTCCTGGCAGCAATTTCTCCCATATCTGCCCCGGGATAATCAATAGTGGTCAGTTGCGGTTCTACTATTTTGCTGATAGCATCATTGTTAAACCCAACGATAGCTATATCTCCCGGTATGTGTATGCCATACTCTTTCAGCGTTTGCATACAAACGGCGGCGGAAAAATCATTCGTAATAAAAGCGCCGTCGGGCAAAGGTTTCATCTTCAGTATCTGCAAGGCCGCTTCTACGCCGCATTGCTCACTAAGATCTTTGATCAATACCCGGTCTTTCTCAAAAGGGATATTATTGTCAAACAATGCATCCATATACCCTTTATGACGCTGGGCATATACGTTACGTTTGAGGCTGGCGGTAACAAGTACAATTCTTTTGCATCCCTGGTCAATTAAATGCTGTGTGGCCTGGTACCCGCACTTATAATTATCTATTATTACTTTGGTGCTTTCACTTTTTTCTTCCACGCGGTCAAAAAATATCACCGGAATACCTTTGTCTTCAAATGATTTATAATGATCCAGTCCTTTTGTATCAAAAGCTAATGAAGCGATCAGGCCATCTACTCTCTTATGAAAGAAGTTTAATGCATTAGCCGCTTCTTTTTTATAACTCTCAGAAGAGTGGGCGATGATCAGATCGTATCCTGCCTGGGTTGTTATTTTTTCTATACCTGCCAGCACGGAAGTAATGAAGTTACTGTTCAATTCATGCACTATCACACCAATAGTATTGGTTTTCTGTTTGCGGAGACTGCTGGCAAACGTGTTATGCCTGTACCCAAGCTCCCGGGCGGTTTCCTGTATTTTTTTCCGGGTGTTTTTATTAATGGCGGGATTGTCCTGCAATCCCCGGCTTATGGTAGCCGATGAGAGGGCGAGTTTCTGGGCGATATCATATATTGTAACTTCTTTTTTGGGTTTCATGTTGCAATCGGTTGCATAAAACTCGCAAAAAAAGTTTCAATTACAAACTTTTGTTTTTTAACGACGAGGCCCTGATGATAAGATCGGAACGTAAAATGATAGTATTAGTAGTTTTGACACTTGAGATGCCATTCAGATGATTAATAAGACTGATAACTGCGGCTTCACCTACATCATATCCGGAATAATTGATAGTGGTCAGGTTGGGTTCTATTATTTTGCTGATAGGATCGTTATTGAAGCCGGCAAAAGCAATGTCTTCCGGTATCCGGACGCCTGCCTCTTTTAGTTTTATCATGCAAAATACGGCTGCGGTATCATTAGCGGAAAAAACAGCATCGGGTTTCCTGCTTCCCATTTTCAATATTTGTTTTGCGGCTTCGGTACCCGCTTCTTCATTTAGTTTACTGATAAAAAGTAATTTCTCATCAAAGGCGATCTTGTGATCACGCAGGGCTTGTTTGTAACCCTTCAACCTGTCTGCATAAACATTTCTGAGCATATTGGCTCCCAGGTGCATGATTCGCCTGCAACCCTGTTCTACCAGGTGTTTGGTGACATCATAGGCGGCATTATAATTATCTATAACAACACTGGTACTTTCGCTGTGAGGATAGATCCGGTCGAAGAAAATAACAGGAATTCCTTTACTGAAAAAGGGTTTAAAATGATCTATATTCTCGGTATCATAAGCTAACGAAGCCAGTAAACCATCCACTCTTTTATTAAACATGGTATGGGCGTTGGCAATTTCCTTTTCGGAACTTTCCAGGGATTGACTGATGATCAGGTTATAATTCTCACGGCTCGCCGCGTCTTCCATACCGGCTAATACAGAGGACATAAAATAACTATTCAGCCTGGGTACTATGATGCCGATAGTATGTGTTTTTTTGCTGCGCAGGCTGCTGGCAAAGGTGTTGGATCTGTATCCCAGGTGCTTTGCGGCTTCTACAATTTTCTTCCGTGTGTTCTTATTGATGGTGGGATGATCCTTTAATCCCCGGCTTACCGTAGTAGCGGAAATACTAAGATGTTTGGCTATATCATAGATCGTTATTTCTTTCTCGTCTGGCATGTCTTTCCCATTCTTTTACAAATAAAGCGATCATTATTTGTAAAAAAAATTGCAATCGGTTGCAATTTTCAAAAAAAACTCTTTACATTCGAATCTCGAATTGCTTTTGAATACTTGCCGTAATGAATAAAAGATACTGTTTAATGCCAGTCAAATCCTTGCTCCGCCGGAGTTTCATAAGATTTGTCTTACCTGTTTTTAATGACTGGCGCATTCTGTTTCCTTCTTTTTTACTGCAGGCGCCGGAGTTGAAATATCAAATAATGCCGGATAAAAAATTGAATTCATCCTGATTAACAGTAGTTGACCAGGCGTTTTTTATCATGGCTCAGAAAAATACCACTGATAAAAAAGTAAAAACCCGCCCGAATGAATAACAAAGACCAGGTGATGGTCTGAAAAAAAGTTGGTTGCCAACTTTCAAAACTTAAAATTAAAAACTGCTGTTTATGAAAGCTTCATCAAAACAATTGCTACCCAAAATGCATCTGCAGCAAAGCCGGACATTGCAAAAGGCTTTGACTTTTACCTTTTTCTTTTTATTCATGTTTTGCTTTGCATGGCCGGGTTTCGCACAGAGTATTCGTGTCAAAGGCCGCATAACTACTGAAGCGGGTTTGCCAGTAGCCGCAGCTTCCGTTACTGTCAAGGGTACTACAGATGGTACTACTGCTGATAACAACGGAAACTTTGAAATCTCAGCGCCTGCAAATGGCACATTAGTTATTTCCGCGGTAAGTTTTATAACGCTGGAAGTAAGAATTGAGAACAAAACATCTTTGGCTGTCACCCTCGTGTCGTCACAAAAAACCGAGACCGAAGTGATAGTGGTTGGTTATGGTACGCAACGTAAAAGGGATGTAACGGGGGCTATTGTTAAAGTCAATTCGGATGTGCTTTTGCAAACAGCCTCACACAATGTTTTAGATCAATTGAAAGGTCATGCGGCAGGGGTAAGTATTAGTTCTACCAGTTCTGTTCCAGGAGGCGGTTCGCAGATAAGGATACGGGGTAACCGTACCATGGTCGCAAACACAGCTCCTGCGAATGTTTCAGGCAGCACTTTTTCCAGCGAAGCTGCTACTGCTGACCAGGCAGACGCACCGTTACTGGTAGTTGATGGAATTCCTTATTCAGGCAACCTGAATGACATTAGTCCCAACGATATCGCCAGTATGGAAATTTTGAAAGACGCGTCCGCTACTGCTATCTACGGTTCGAGAGGTGCAGGTGGCGTTATCCTCATTACAACCAGGAGAGGGACTACCGGAAAGGTAACCTTCAATTATGATGCTTACTACGGAATTTCCTCGGTAATGGAAAACCTCCGCGTATATAATGGTGCTGAATATGCACAGCTCAAGTTAGATGCTGCCGCAGGTAATAGTGTTACAGCAAACACAAACGGCTATGGATTATCGGCTGCTGAGCAAGCAGCGCTGGCTGCAGGTATCTCTACCGACTGGCAGGATCTGATATACCAGCGGGGATCAATGTCCAATCACAACTTAAGTATAATTGGAGGCAACGATAAGAGCAGGTACGCTATGAGTGTCGGGTATTTCAACCAGGAAGGTATTATCCCCAACCAGGATTACAAACGTTACAATATCCGCAGTGCTATGGATCACCAGTTGAGCAAACGGATCAGAATAGGATTTACTTCCATCAATTCTCTTACTTACCAAAACACGCCGGGTGGCGGAGGCGTTACCAACGGGCTCATGCGATTAACACCTTTGGCTTCTCCTTATAATACTGATGGCACTCTTAACCTGCAGATATTAACAGGCGGAATAGATAATTTATTCAACCCCCTCACACTGGAAACGAGAAGTGAGGCTATCCTTGCCCGTAACAGAAGACTAAGAACTTTCAACAGTTTCTATGGTGAAGTGGATATTATTAAAGGTTTAAAGTACAGGGCCAATATCGGGTTGGATTTTTACCAGGATAAGGGCGACGGTTATTCAGGTCCCGGCACTTATGTAAACAGTTCTCTTCTTCAATCACAGTCAACAGCCAATATCAGAAACACAGAATATTATCAATATACCATTGAGAATTTATTGCTTTTTGAAAAAACATTTGCTGAAAAACATACAATTGGTTTAACGGCACTTTATAGTTTTCAAAAATCAGCATCGCAAAGTTCTTTCATGACCGGGCTGGGAATCCCGTTTGATTATATGCAGAACGCTGACTTATACCAGGCCGCAAGCGTTACAGCAGGTAGCCCGGGCAACAACTATTTCTGGGAAAGAGGTTTGATCTCTTATATGGGCAGGGCAACCTACAGCTATGATGGTCGCTATAGTCTTACAGCTACTGTAAGAAGGGATGGAGCTTCTGTTTTATCTCCCGGCAATCAATACTTTACCTACCCCGCATTTGCCGCAGCATGGAATGTCATGAACGAAAAATTCATGTCTGGTCTTTCTGTTATCAATAACCTTAAAATCAGGGTAGGCTGGGGTGTAACCGCAAGCCAGGGTATCAATCCCTATTCAACATTGGGGGGATTGGGTTCATCCGCTTATAATTTCGGGCAAGGAACCGCGGGCCAGCAAGGAGGATACACTGTTAGCAGTCTTCCTAATAGTTCGCTTAAATGGCAAAGTACTTCCCAGTTTAATTTTGGATTAGATTTTGGAATATTAAAGAACCGGATTTCCGGTAGCCTCGAAATTTATAACCAAAAAACAAAAGACATCCTTTTACCTATTAGCCTGCCTCCAAGTAACGGAGCAAGCTCTACAATTACTAATGTGGGTAAAACAAAAGGCAGCGGTTTTGAGCTAACCCTTAATAGTGTAAACGTTAAAACAGCGGGTGGCCTGGTATGGTCAACTGATTTCAACTACTTCTTCAACCGTGAAAAAATTGTTGAATTGACAACCCCGACCCAGCTTAATGATGTAGGTAATGGTTGGTTTGTAGGCCAGCCCATTACAGTTATATATGATTATAAAAAGCTGGGGATCTGGCAAACAAACGAGCATGGTTTGACTACGCAAACATCACCCGTTCAAAAAGCCGGGGACATAAAGATACTTGACGTGAATGGCGATAATAAAATTACGCCTGATGATCGTGTGATTGTCGGAGATTTTCAACCCGACTTTGAAGCTGGTCTGACCAACCGTCTAACATTTAAACGCTTTGATCTTTCCATCAGCATTTATGCCAGGATGGGTATGAAAGTGGTAGTACCTTACTTAGCCAGCGAATCGGGAGGTGCTAATTTTACAGGATACAATTGGTTCTTACAAAGCAGGAATAACCAGTTGAAAGTTGATTACTGGACACCTGCCAACCCAACTAATAAATTTCCTCAGCCGGATGCTGGTCTCGGAGGGCCTCAATATGGCTCTACGCTTTCTTATGTGGACGGCTCCTTTGTTAAATGCAGGGCAATCAACCTGGGATATGATATACCATCATCTGTATTGGGAAGAGTGGGTATAAGTTCGTTCAGGGTGTATGTTTCGGCTGTAAATCCATTTGTGATCTATTCTCCTTTTGTGAAAGAAGGTTACGGACCTGATCCTGAAGGAAACGGATTTGGCGGAGGTATCAGGGCGCAGGGGTTAACAGAATCCGGCACCGTAGGGCGTCAAATAACGGTTAACGCCAATAACCCCGCCACCAGGCAATTTATTATGGGTATAAATCTCAAATTCTAATTATTTAAAATTTTTCCATATGAAACTGTTCAAAAATATTAAACTGGGTTATGCGATACTGTTAGGTGCGACTCTCCTAACGAGTAGTTGTAATAAACTTCTTGAAGAAAATCCACGTTCAAACGTTACGCCTTCGGTTTTTGCTACTCCACAGGGTATTTTAGGTGGTATAGCCGGCGTTTATAACCAGTTGCGGGCATCCTGGGGAACTGAAGGCTTTACGCTAAACCAAATGGCGGGTACGGATGAACACCTCGCAGGCGGTAGCGCTTCACCCGGAAGTATGCAATCATTTACTTATAATGGTATTACCGGCTCCAGCTTTAGCGGAGGATTTGGCCTGTATTCCGGTATCAATGCGTTAAACGGAATCCTTGAACTTGGGCCATCTACTGCGGGGCTGAGTCCGGCTACATTAAAAGCATATCTTGGCCAGGCGCAATTTCTAAGGGCCTTCATTTACTTTTATCTTGTACAAACATTTGGCAATATTCCTTTGAACACTACATTTATCACCGTTCCATCGCAAGCTGCAGTACCGGCAGCGGCGAATGATGTTTATGCAGTGATCGTTCAGGATTTAATCAATGCTATTGGCAACCTTCCTAATACACCTACAGCGCCTTTTTTGGGAAAAGCTGCAACAGCGGGTGCTGCGAAATGGCTTCTTGCCAAAGTATATCTGACAAGAGGATGGCTGAATAATTCTCAACCGGATTTTCAATTGGCCTACACTACGGCAAAAGAACTGATTGATAACAGGGCGACTTATGGCCTTGATCTCTGGCAGAATTATGACGATGCTTTTAAACCCGCTAATGACTATGGTAAAGAAACCATCTTTGTAAGCGACCATAGCAACGATCCTAAATACGGCTTTTATACCCCCGGTAGCGGACAAGCAGGCGGAGATGCTATAAATGTTACTCCATGGATGGGCTTATTTAATGCACCAAGCGGGCTGATGGGTGTGAACACTACTGTAAATACCTCCGGCGCTCTTACGGGTGCAGGTCCTGTTATGCTGAACAGGGATGTTCAGTTTGGAAGACCATTTACCCGGATACGTCCTAACATGCCGTTATTAACCTCCGGCCCTAATGCCGGCAAAAGTTATATTTTCGACCAGGCCTTTGTTAACAGGGGGATTGATTCCCGGTATGACAAAACTTTTCAAACAATTTGGTTGCCAAACAGCGGACCAGGTGGCGGTGGCAACCAGCTTGTAACCGGTGTATATAGTGGTAACAGTGTTACCGGAACCCGGGGTACTTTACAGGCTGGGGTAGATACTGCAATATGGTTCCCGGATTATGAGGTTCCTAATGCACCACAAAATTTTGATACCAGGCCTTTTAAAGGCATCATCGTAACGCCCAAGCTGCAAAACGGTAATGTTTACCCCTATATGAAAAAACTGGCTGACCCGAGCAGGACAAACCAAAATGATCCATCAGCGAGGCCGGTGGTTATTGCTCGTTTCTCGGATGTTTACCTGATCGCTGCAGAAGCTGCGTTTAAACTTAATCAATTGGCAAATGCAGCGGACATGCTTAATGTAGTGAGAAAAAGGGCGGCTTATCGCACAAATGCTCCTTATGCACCGGGTGGCGCTTTTGGATTGCCGGGAGCTCCGCCTTCTACAATGGTGGGAGATCCTTATCCTGCGGGACAAACCCAGGCAACTGCAGAAGCAGCCATACAAATTACTTCGGCTAGTGTTACGCTTGATTTCATACTTGATGAACGCACCCGTGAGTTTTATGGTGAATCAATGAGATGGCTGGACCTCGTACGTACCAAGTCGTTAGTGACTCGTGTAAAAGCATGGAACCCGGTGGAAGCGGGTGTCAATGTAAAAACGGAGTATATGCTCAGGCCTATTCCGCAAGATCAGATAGACAGAGTTACAGTGGGACCTAAATATCCTCAAAATGCGGGCTATTAAAATATTTTTTCAAACTTAACCGGGTAAATAAAACAGGGATGAGTAGTCTCGTCCCTGTTTTCAAATTCGGAAAATTAGTCCCGGTAAAAAATAGTACCATTAATTAATAAAGCTTTAGCAGCAGTTAGTTTTTATAGGCAATCGAAAGGGAGGGATGATTTCATTCATCCTTCCTTTTGTTTTTTTAATAACTTACGGATTAAATTCGTTTACATACCATGCTTCTGTTAGGGATAGATCTTGGAACGTCTTCTATAAAAGTCTCTGTCATTGATGCCCGGTCGCAACAATGTATTGCATCTGCGCATTACCCGGAAACGGAGGCGGATATCATTTCATTATACCCGGGATGGGCCGAACAAAGCCCCGATCAATGGTGGGAAAACGTAAAGCAGGCCATTCTGAAATGTCATGCCAGTGACAAATATGATCCGCTTGATATTGCTGCGATAGGGATCGCTTACCAGATGCACGGATTGGTATTGGTGGATAAGCAACAGCATGTACTCCGCAACTCAATAATATGGTGTGATAGCCGGGCCGTGGAGATCGGCAACAAAGCTTTTCATACCATTGGGGAAGAAAGATGTTTATCTCATTTACTGAATTCACCGGGAAATTTTACGGCATCCAAATTAGCCTGGGTAAAAACGAATGAACCGGATATTTATAAAAAGATAGATAAGGTAATGTTACCGGGCGATTTCATAGCCATGAAACTGACCGGCGATTGCACTACAACAGAGTCCGCATTATCAGAAGGAATATTGTGGGATTTTAAAGAAAACGGTATGGCTGAAGATGTGATGGATTATTTTGGCTTTGACAGAACATTATTTCCTTCCATCCAGCCTGTATTTACATCACATGGATATATAAAAGGGGCTGTAGCAACCAGGTTGTCATTGAAAAAAGGGATACCTGTTTCTTACAAAGCAGGCGACCAGCCTAACAATGCTTTATCATTAAATGTATTGCAGCCCGGCGAAGTAGCCGCTACTGCCGGTACATCGGGTGTTATATATGGAGTATGCGATGAACTAAACTATGATCTCCGGTCACGTATCAATAGCTTTGCGCATGTTAATCACAAAGCTCCCTCTGCCCCCGGAGAGAGAGTGGGGGGTGAGGTTGGTGCGACCAGGATTGGTGTTTTATTATGTATAAATGGTGTGGGCATCTTCAACCGCTGGATAAAAAATATTGTCGGGGCGAATCATACATACAGCGGATTGAATGAAGCGGCAGCTAAAATACCTGTTGGCTCAGAAGGTTTGATCGCTTTACCATTTGGCAATGGTGCTGAAAGAATGCTGAACAACCAGATTATCGGTGGCCATTTTCATTATCTTGATTTTAATATTCATACGGCTGCTCACATGGTGAGAGCTGTACAGGAAGGTATCGCTTTTTCCTTCCGTTATGGATTAGATATTATGAGAGAAAATGGTATTAACCCGACAGTGGTCCGTGCAGGTAAAGCCAATCTTTTTCTCAGCGATGTATTTACACAGTCATTCGCTAATGTTAATAATACGGCTGTTGAGTTCTATGAAGGAGATGGAAGTTTTGGTGCAGCTATAGGGGCTGGTATCGGAGCCGGTATTTATAAGGATGCAGCAGCGGCTTCGCAAAACAGGAAGCCTGTCGGGATAGTAACACCAACGGCTGTAAAACAGTATGATGAATTATATGAAAACTGGAAACAGTTATTACATGAACAACTGAGCAGGATGAATCAAACAGATGCCTTATCATTTAGTTTATCTTAATTTTTAAACCTAACAACAAAGACGATGGCAATTACACTTGGGCAAAAAGAATTTTTTAAAGGGATCCCTCAAATTAAATATGAAGGAACTGGCAGCGATAATCCACTGGCTTATCGCTGGTACGATGAAAATAAAATAGTAGCGGGAAAAACCATGAAAGAATATTTGCGGTTCGCCTGCGCTTACTGGCATTCCTTCTGCGGCAGTGGCGCTGATCCTTTTGGGGAACCCACTCATTTATTTCCCTGGAATGAAAAAACAGATGCTGTAGAGAGAGCGAAGGATAAAGCAGATGCTGCTTTTGAATTCATTACCAAACTTGGATTGCCTTACTACTGCTTTCATGATATAGATGCGGTAGATTATACCAGCGACGTAAAAGAGAATGATAAACGTTTGCAGGCAATAACTGCTTATCTCGGGGAAAAACAAAAAGCAAGTGGCGTAAAATTATTATGGGGAACAGCTAATTTATTTTCCTACAGAAAGTATATGAACGGGGCCGCCACTAACCCGGATTTTCACGTTCTTTCACACGGGGCGGCCCAGGTGAAAGCGGCATTGGATGCTACTATAGCACTCCATGGGGAAAATTATGTTTTCTGGGGCGGACGCGAAGGATATATGAGTTTGCTCAACACCAATATGAAAAGAGAGAAAGAACATTTGGCCCGGTTCCTTCATACCGCAAAAGATTATGCAAGACAGAATGGTTTCAAAGGCAAATTCTTTATTGAACCAAAACCCTGCGAGCCATCGAAACATCAATATGATTATGATTGCGAAACAGTGATTGGTTTTTTAAGACAGCATGATCTTTTAAATGATTTCAGTTTGAATATTGAAGTGAATCATGCTACCCTGGCCGGTCATACTTTCACTCATGAATTACAGGTAGCGGCTGATGCCGGCTTACTTGGGAGTATGGATGCCAACCGGGGCGATTACCAGAACGGATGGGACACGGATCAATTTCCCAATGATATCAATGAACTCACGGAAGCGATGCTGATAATAGTAGAAGCAGGCGGTTTTAAAGGCGGTGGCATTAACTTCGATGCAAAGATCAGGAGAAACTCTACCGACCCGGAAGATCTTTTCCATGCACATATTGGTGGCATGGATACATTTGCAAGAGCATTGATCACCGCGGAAAATATTTTACAAAAATCTGAGTATAAAAAAATCAGGGCTGAACGATATTCTTCATTCGATAGTGGCAAAGGAAAGGATTTTGAAAATGGAAAATTATCACTGGAAGACCTGAGAGCTTATGCTATTGAAAATGGCGAGCCGGCGGTGAAAAGCGGGAAGCAGGAATACCTGGAAAATATTATCAATAAATATATTTAGTGAATTATCAATGGTGAGTGGAGTAAGTGCCGTAAAGTGCAGCGACCACTCACTATTCACCACTCACCCTTCACATTTTAAAATCAGCCATTATGAAGTTTCTTGGAACCCTTGACTGGATATTCCTTATTGCCTACATGTTAGTAATAGCAGGCATTTCAATCTGGTCTATAAGAAAAGCGAAAAGCTCACCCACAGATTATTTTTTGGCCAACCGGAATCTCGGGTGGTGGGTCATTGGCGCTTCCATTCTTGCGTCTAATGTTGGATCAGAGCACATTGTTGGATTAGCCGGATCAGCCGGCGCCTCCGGAACTGTTTTGGGGCATTATGAGTTACACTCATGGATAGTGTTAATATTAGGCTGGGTGTTTGTTCCTTTTTATATGCGCAGCATGGTTTATACGATGCCCGAGTTCCTGGAAAGAAGATTCAATGCAAAGGCCCGGCGGTTATTGTCAATTATCCAATTACTTAGTTATGTCATTGCAAAAGCATCGGTAACAATTTTTGCCGGCGCATTGGTGTTTAACCAGATACTTGGAGTAGAGTTTTGGACAGGCGCTATAATACTTGTGATCGTAACGGGTGTATATACCATCTTCGGTGGCCTTCACGCAGTAATGTACACAGAAGCTATACAGGCTTTTGTTTTATTAATAGGTTCAGCGGTTTTATTATTTGTCGGCCTTGATAAAGTAGGAGGCTGGAATGCTTTGATTGGCTCAGTTCCCCCGGAAAAACTGAATATGTTCCGTCCACTCAGCGACCCTGAATTTCCGTGGCTGGGTATTTTGTTTGCATCGCCGATAGTAGGTATATGGTATTGGTGTACGGACCAGCATATAGTGCAACGATGTTTGGCAGGAAGAAATGAAAGAGAAGCAAGAAGAGGAACCATCTTCGCCGCTTACCTGAAATTGCTCCCTTTTTTTATATTTCTTATTCCCGGTTTGATCGCTTACGTGTTACATTCAAGAGGAGAATTAATATTGCCACTTAACAAAGAAGGACTAACTGATTACAATGCCGCTTTCCCTGCAATGGTAGAACAGATCATGCCGATGGGTTTAAGAGGATTACTGGCAGGAGGATTACTGGCAGCGTTGATGGCTTCATTAGCATCTGTGTATAATGCCTGTTCTACTTTATTTACGATGGATATTTATCAAAAAATGAAACCGGAAGCCAGTGAAAAGGAACTGGTAAAAGTGGGACGAATTGCAACATTTGTTGTGGTAGTACTTGGAATGGCATGGATACCGATGATGGGCAGGATCTCCGGTAAATTATATACCTATTTGCAAAGTGTGCAATCTTACCTGGCTCCGCCTATTGCTGCGGTATTTTTGCTGGGCGTATTTTTTAAACGTCTCAATGCAAAAGGTGCTTATACCGCCATGGTGGTAGGGTTCGTTTTAGGACTTGCAAAATTAGGCCTTGAATTGTATAAGGATAAGCTTTCAGGAGTGTTTTATGACTTTGCTACTATTAACTTTCTCTACTTCTGTATTTATCTTTTCCTGGTTTCAATAGTTATCATGGTAGTAGTAAGTTTGTTGACACCCAAACCAACCGAGACTCAGATAAAAGGACTAACCTTCGCTACTACAGTAGCAGAAGACCGGGCTGCCAGCCGGGCCAGTTGGAATGCAAAAGATGTAATTCTTTCATTGATAGTGGTAGTAATTATTGTAGCTGTATTTATTTACTTTTCACCATTAGGAGTAGGTAAATAATCTTTTTAAAGAATTAAAATAATATTTGTTCCTGTTCGATGCTGCTGAACAGTATATTTATACTAATTGGACATTTAAATACTAAAGCACGTACTTTAAGGTGATTAAAACTTTTATTTTGAAACATAGCCACATAGGTTTTCACAACTTGTCCCGCCAAAGGCATGGATAGAGTTCTATGTGTGTATTCTATGTTTCTATGTGCCTATTGTGGTAAAAGATTTTGCGATTAGTTCAGCGTTGAAAGGTATTTTTTTGATGTCTAATTGGTATTAATTACGCAGCAGGCAGGCATACACCTGTAAAAGAAATTCTGAGCCGGGACAATTACAAAAACATGCAGCGTCTAACCTTATTATTTTTTTATCATAGAACACGCTGCCATGAGTTTATAATA